>CALCOR010000286.1 GCA_937897085.1 uncultured euryarchaeote
TGAACGTGCCCTCTACGATGCTGCCACCGATGACGCCACCCTTCAGTTCCGGTGGGCGCGCCCCCGGCCGATTGATGTCGAACGAACGAGCGATGTGCAGCAGACCGTTTGCACCAGCATCCCTATCCGGTGTCGCAATGGTCTGCTCGATGGCAGAGATCAAGATGTCCAGATTGACATCGTGGTGAGCGGAAACAGGAATGATTGGCGCATTCTCAGCGATGGTCCCCTTGACGAACTCCTTGATCTCGTTGTAGGACTCGACCGCCCGCTCGCGGCTGACGAGGTCGACCTTGTTCTGCACGACGACGATCTTGTCGATGCCGGCAATCTCCAGCGCCATCAGGTGCTCGTTGGTCTGCGCCTGAGGACAATCCTCGTTCGCGGCGATCAGCAGCAGCGCACCATCCATGATGCTGGCACCGGTGATCATCACCGCCATCAGCGTCTCGTGACCGGGAGCATCGACAAATGAGATGACACGCTGCAACTCCTTGTCCACGTCCTCCTTGCCCTTGGGGTGCTTCCCAGTGGCGTAGTACGCTCCCTTCTTCGTCTTGTAGAAGGCGGTGTCGGCGTAACCGAGCTTGATCGATATGCCCCGCTTGCGCTCTTCGGAGTGTGTGTCAGTCCAGGTGCCCGAGAGGGCTTGGGTGAGGGTGGTCTTCCCGTGGTCGACGTGACCTACCAGTCCGATGTTCACCTCAGGTTGAGCTGGAAGTTCTTTCTCTGCCAGTTCTCATCCCCCCTGCCGATTCACTCCTCTTCCCCAGAGGGCTCCTCGACAGTTGCGGCCTCCTCGACGAGACCGAAGATTACTCCGAGTGACTTCTTGCCACTCTCGACTACCTTCAGGTTGAGTTGAACAGTGTCCTGGGTGATGGTGTTCCCGCGGAAGTTGCGCCGCTTACGCAGCCCAGTGTAGGTCCAGCGGTAGCGCTTACCCTTCTTGTGAATGAGTCTGTGTCCCTTGAACCCCACACCGGGTGAGACGAGCACGCCCTTGCGCATGCCCCCCTCCACGTCCCGCCTCATGGGGGTGCCCGTACGGTCTGATCCGCCGGTGATCTGCAGTTGGAAACCGAGCAGCGACTGGTCGCCCTCGCCGACGAACTGGCCATCGACCATGTCCCCGATGCGCTTTCCGAGGAAGTGGTTGTAGTTGGCGCCCTTGACCTCGACGGCGTACGACCTGCCGTTGCTGGCAGGGTCGGTGTCGTTGACGACCGCCTTGAACACCGCTTCCTGTTTCTTCGCCATTACATCACTCAGCGTCCCGCCGACAAGCGGCCCCTATATGTGGATTCCCACCGGTCCGTAGGACCGAGTCCAACGAGTCCATCCGTGTCAAAGCCGGGCTTTGCGCACAGAGCGCTCGATTGCGCCCTCGACCCGCTTCTCGAGCGTGCCTGGAAGGGCGGCAGGCATTGACAGATGCTGGGTGCGGCCGCGGCCAGTGGTTCGGTTGGCTGTGCGCGACTCGATCAACTGCTGCTGCTCCAGCGTCTTGAGATGCTTCCAGAAGGTGGTGTGGCTGCGCGGTTCGACCTCGTACTCCTCGCACACGACGTGGTAGAGCTTCTCGGCGTCGCCGGTTGTCACCTCGTCCTCCTTGCGCAGGCGACGACAGAGCGACAGCAGGGAGAGTTGTGCGTGCAGGGTGAGATTTTCGACCACGTTCGGCTCTACCGTCTGTCCCACCTCGCGGGCGACGATGCGCACGTCATCGGGAATTATCTCGCCGCGGCCGGCCCGCTCCGCCTTCTTTGCTGAGTCCTCGAGCAGTTCGATGGCGAGCCGAGCGTCCCCGGTCTCGGACGCCCGCTGGCCGATGGTGCGCAGTACGCCGTCAGGAACGGTGCCCTCGATGCAGGCCGCCTCAGCACGCTGGCGGGCGATGGCTTCGAGTTGTTCAGAGTCGTAGACTTCGAGGTGGACGTGGTTGCTCGTGCCGAAGCGAGAGATGATCGCTGGCTCCAGCAGATCGAGCACCTGCGTCTGGCTGATGATGATCAGTGAGAGCGTTCCGGATTGCTCGAGCCCTTCGTCGATGCGCAGCAACTGGTAGAGCAGGTCGCCCTTGTCGCTGCGCAGCAGGTGGTCGACCTCGTCGAGCACCAGCAGCAGGTGCTCCTTGTTGCCGTGCAGCTGGCGGCGCAGTGACTGCATGATCTCCCCGCTGCCGAGTCCACGCTCGGGATGACCGCTGTCCAGCGCGGTGATCAGGCGCTGCAGCACCTGTGTCTTCGACGGGTGGTTGCGGCAGTTGACATGCACCGGCCTGATATCACGCGTCCCTGCAAAGTGCCGCTGCAGGTCCTTGGAGAAGCAATGCGACAGCACGGTCTTGCCGCTGCCGACCTGTCCGGTGATGACCGCACGACAGGAGACCCGCCCATCCTCGATGCCGGAGAATCTCTCGCCCAGCTTGGTCAGTTCGGCATCCCTGCCAACCAACTCGTCAGGGATGTGGTCGAAGGTGAGCGGCGCGTGGTCGCGGATGATGCTGCCCGCTCCGATGCGATTGAGATATCCTGCCATCACTTCAGCCTCCTCTGTGACACCTTCGCCGTCGCCCGCGGTCCGTGAACCGTTCCCCTCCTCACTCCGCCGTTCTTAGAGATTCGGAATGCCAACGTGCGCGCGCCGCCATAGAGGTGTGTCCGCGTGTGAGGGAGTCAAGGAGGGAGTGTGAACAGTTGGTCGTCACCGTGACCGTCCAAGAATCCGATCCTGACCGCCGCATCGAGCCAGGCGTGGGCGTAGTTGATCGCGCCGAAGGCGCGCACCAGGTCCCCTGACTCCATGAAATGCCGGGCGTCGGAGGAGTAATCGTCGACCATGCGCAGCATGTCAGCCAACTTCGCAGCATCATCGCTCCCGTCTTCGGTGAGGGAGGTGGCTTTTGCCCGAGCCTGTGCGGTCAGGTCGAGATACCGCGTCACCAGTTCCTCTGTGACCTCGCCCCGGGATGCGGTTCCGTCTCCGTCAACCATGCTGCTCACCCGCCTGCGGAGGCCTGTTCCTGCTGTCCGAGCAATCTCCTGACATCCTCGGTTCGTCCAAGCGCCTGATAGAGTTCGATGGCATTCGTGAGCATGCCTTCATCCTCTGCGGCAAGCGCCGCCTCGAACATCACCTGACGCTGCTCCCAGTCGATGCGGCGGCGCTCGCTGACCACCAGCCGCTTGAGGATCTCGCTGCGCCGACTGGCGAGTTGTGGCGACTCCCACCAGCGCACTAGACCATCGCGGGTGGCTGTGCACATCACGTCAGCACCATTGGAGGAGAGCAGGTGACCGGCGGGCATCTCCGCCCCAGAAGTGGGCGGTACCTGTTCCAGAGTCTCGGAGAGCGTGAGCACCCACCACCCATCACCACAGCGGTCAGCGGCCAGCGGGTCCGCAGCCAATTCCCGCAACTGCTCCAGAGAATCCCATCCAAACGGGTTCGGAGTCCCTTCGTAGAGACTGCCCTCAGGAGACTGCACCAGCAACCTTCCACCGGACAGACGACTCACCCAGGCCCAACGCCGTCCCTCTATGACTCGCTGGCCATCATCTCCTGACAGGCGCAGGCAGCGCAGGTAGCCGTCGACGTCATGCGCCAGCAGATGTTCGCGATCGAGCCAGCCCACCAGATAGCGGATCCTTCCCGGCCTCAGCCTCCTGATTCCTCTGCCGTTGCGGTCGAACAGGTGCATGTGGTCACCGCGGTCCTGCAGCACCCAGCCGCCCCCCGGACGGGCGATGACCGAGCGAAAGCCCCCGGAGACGCTCCTCCCTTCACCGAGAGGCTCGCCGGTGGCGATGTCCAGCAGATGGAATCCCGGGCCAGCCAGCACAGCAACGGTATGGAGGTCGATCTCCAGATGATAGACATCGAATGCGATCTCCCTGCGCCAGACGAACTCACCCTCGACATCGAGCATGCGGATGATTCCGCCCGCAGCGACGATCATTCCGGCTGCATCGGCGGCGATCGCGCACACCTTTCCCTCCAGCTGGTGGCTCCAGCCGACACGCCAGTCCTGTTGCACCGTCATTCCTCCAGAATCAGACCTGCCGTCCTCATTCCTCCTTGCCGAGGCGATAGAGATAGTCGCGGGCCTGTTCGCTGATGCGGTAGAGCCTGCTCCTGCCCTGTTTGCGCACCGTCAGCACCCCCGCTCTGAGCATGCCGTTGAACAGTTGCGACAACCGTGGTCTTCCCACGTCAAGTCCCCGCTGCAGCACCTCATCTGAAGGTGATACCTCTCGTTCGAGGGCCTCCTCAAGGATGCGCACCTGGGAATCTCCCAATGTGCTGAGGAAATCGATGTCGAGTGTTGGAGCAGCTGCGACCGCCGGCTCGGGCGGGCGTATGGCGTGCAGTGCTTCGCGCATGACTGTCGGTTCTGGTTCAGGTGGTCGCGAATCGCCCTCGTAGGCAATCTCGGGAACTAGGGGCTCGCTCCCCGCATCCATCCACAGGGCCGCTTCCGGAGTCATGACGTCCGGTTCACGGTCAAGGTCGGTTGTAGGTCCGTCTTCCGACAGGCGTGCCGGGAGCGGGCCTTCCTCCTCCTCGTACGCCTCTGGTGGAATCTCAGGTTCAGACGCGGGTTCTGGGTAGAGCGGCTCTCCAGCGATCTCGACCGGCGCGATCGGGCTGTCGTCCAACTGCTGACCGATGTTCGCCTCCTTGTTGCGGCTGAGCAGCCCGCCGAAGCCGCCCACGGTTGGTGGAGGGGCTGTACCTGGCGCCATCTCGAGCATCTCGGCGCCGTCGTCGGGCGAAGAGAAGTCTTCCTCATCGGGGAGCGGTGTGAACTCCTCGGGTTCTGGCAGGGGCTCGAACTCCTCCTCTACGGGTTCCTCATCCGAGAACACCTGTTTGAGACTGAGTTCGGGCAGACTCGTATCCGGCTCCCAGCCATCATCATCGTCTTCTGCCTCGTCGTAGCCCACTTCGGGCACGTCGTCGGCGAAATCGTCGTCCTCCTCCTCATCCTGACTATCCCAGGTGTCCTGCGCACCCTGATCCTTGATCACAATCTGCGACTCGACTATCGGTTTCGCCTCGCTGGCGACCCGCTGGAAACTCTCATCCTCGATTTCGGTGGGCTTTCGCACCTCCAGGCTGAGTTCCAGTTCGATGCGCCGCATACTCGTCATGCGCACGCCACGCGAGTGGTCCACCAGGTCACGCAGATGGCGCAAGACCCGGCTCGCGTGGCCGCCGGTCACATCGAGCAGATTGTCGATGACATGCTCCGGAGGAGCCCAGCGCTCCCTGGCCGACAGAGCCACCCGGCGCTGAATCAGATCCTTCACTTCGGAGCGCTCCAGCGGCTCGAGGGAATCGGTGACATCTACCTCCTGCATCAGGTCCTCCGGGAAGGCGCTCAACTGCCCGGGAGTGACGGTGACCAGCACGAGCGCACGGAGGCGTCTGAGAACGGGCATCAGGTCGGACATGGCGGAGGCCAGATCGGCACCCGATACGTTGGGGAAATCGAAGGTGATCATCGCCATGTGCCCGGTGCGTGATTGCAACTCGGTGACCAGCCCCTCAACAAGTGCTCCGCGGACCGGTGGAACGTCGAAAACATCGAGCAGGCTGCAGTACATCTCCTCTAGGAATCTGGTGGCTACATCGCCGCTCGGCCAGAAGGGAGGGGAGTAGTATTGCTCGGTGGACGAAGACAACGTCTGTGCCAGTGAAGTGCGCCCGCTGCCGCGCTCGCCTGCAAGGCAGATCACCCGGGGTGAAGGGAACCTCAGATAGTGTGACAGGGTGCCCAACAGATCCTTCCTCCCAACAAGCAGTTTCATCTGGCCCCGCTCCAAAGGTCGGGTGTCGAATGGGTTGGATCTCATCTGTGGGAAATTGAGCCTTCTGCCGCCTTGTGTCTGCATATCTCCGGCAACTCACGAGTCGCTTAACATGTTTACGCGTGTTTCGTCGAATTCGGGACGCGTTCGCATACGTTGAACGAAGCGCCAAAGCCCGGATACACCTATTTTCTGAAACAAACACGCGCGATTATCTATACAATTAACGCGTTAATAACACATGACCTGATTCGTTACACCCGTTAACCACTCCCGATTAACGGGATATTAACGCATATTGACTTGGATATTCCCAGGCATCCTGCGAGTTCTCAATCACCTGTCACGGTGTGATTTCGTCCGCCAAGAATGATTTAGGGGGCGGGTAGGCTGGCCTCGTCGCGAGGGGTGGACATGCCGGTCGAGAACAGCCGTCTGAAGGGGTTCTATCGACTCAGCGTTTCCGAGCGTCGAGAACTCCTGCGGGAACTCGCAGGCCTGTCAGATGAGCAGGTCGATGCGTGGGCCCAGACAGGGGAGTTGAGCGAGTCTGCGGCGGATAGGATCATCGAGAATGTGGTCGGAACCCTGGCCCTTCCAGTAGGTGTGGCGACCAACTTCATCATCGACGATGAACACTACTTGGTACCGTTCGCATTGGAGGAGCCGAGCGTGGTGGCTGCGGCCTCCAACATAGCCAAGAGATGCCATGCGAAAGGGGGGTTCGTCAGTGACAATACGGACCCCATCATGATCGGTCAGATCCAGGTGGTCGAATGTGCCGATGCAGAGGCCTCGAAACAGGCCGTTCTGGACGCCAAGGATGAGCTCATCGAAAGGTGCAACGAAGTGGACCCGATTCTCGTCAGATTCGGGGGTGGATGCAAAGATATCGAAGCCCGCGTGCTGGACACCGAATCAGGACTGATGGTCATCGTGCACATCCTCGTGGACTGCCGCGATGCGATGGGTGCGAACGCGGTCAACACGATGGCTGAGACCATCGCCCCACGAGTGGAGTCACTGACCGGTGGTACGGTCATCCTGCGCATCATCAGCAACCTGGCCGTGCACCGATTGGCACGGGTGAGCGCGACCTTCACCGCCGCAGAACTCTCCGACTCCGGAGATGACGCTGAAGCGGGTGGAAAGGTGATCGACGGCATCATCCAGGCATACCATTTCGCCAAGGCTGACCCCTTCCGGGCGACCACGCACAACAAGGGCATCATGAACGCCATCTCGGCCATCGCCCTCGCCTGTGGACAGGATTGGCGCGCCATCGAGTCGGGTGCCCACTCCTACGCCGCTCATGAGCGCACATACACATCCTTGACCCACTGGGAGAAGGATGCGGACGGTAACCTGCAGGGCTCCATCGAACTGCCCATGGCAGTCGGTCTGGTCGGTGGCGCGGTGACAGTCCACCCCACCGCCAAGACGAACATCGCCCTGCTGGGTGTGCGCAGCGCCGACGACCTTGCCAAGGTAATCGCCGCGGCGGGCATGGCCCAGAACCTCGGGGCGCTGCGTGCACTGGCCACCGTAGGCATCCAGGCCGGGCACATGAAACTCCACGCTCGCAACATGGCTGTCTCAGCGGGTGCGACCGAGGACGAGGTCGACAAGGTGGTCGGACTCGCCCGTGCAGAGGGTAGAATCACTGCCGAAGCCATCGAGAATGCTCTCAAGCAGGTCCGCGGCGAGTGAATCGAATCACTCAGCGGCTTCTTCGGCAGCGTCGAGATCTTCCGAGACGGTCGCATCTCCTTCGAGGACTTCCTCGATTGAAGCATCATCTTCCTCGGTCCCGGTCTCCTCGGGTTCCTGCACGTCGAACTCATCCTCGTCATCGTCGGAGCCTGCCTGTGCAAGGGCCCTCGCAAGTTGGTTGGCCGTGAGCCCGGCGGCACTCGCCTGCTCCTTGAACCAGCCCGCCACGGAGGCGGTGTCGGTGTACGGGCAGCCGAAGTACTCCGAGAAGCGGCGGGTAGTGGTGAGGCGACGGGTGTTGCCATCCCGGCGCTTGTCGATCAGCCCCAACTCCCGAAGGTCACCGACGTGCTCGTAGGTCACCTGGCCCAGCATATCGACTAACTGGCTCTGCTGCATCGGCTGGTGGTAGGCGATCAGCGCGGCGGCGCGCAGCAGCCGCTTCGGAATCTCGGTGCGAGCGATCCTGGGAATGAAGTCGGACAGTTCCGGCTTGACCTCGAGTACCCAGTAGCGGTTGATCTCGGTCAGTTGCAGGGCGCAGCCCTCGCGGGATGCGATGTTCTCCTTGAGTTCCAGCAGAGCCATGCGGACGGTCGACTCCTTGGCGTCGAACTGCTCCACCAGATCCGTCTGCGAGAGTGACTTGCCGGCGCCGAACAGGGTCGCTTCGAGCAATGTCACCAGAGTCGGTGCTTCGGCGACCGGGATGTCCAGCATCTCCGGCTCAGCGTGAACATCATCCACAGGCTCCACGACGACCTCCTCCTCGATGGTTGATGTCTCATCCGTCCCTTCGTTCATGCGGTCACCTCGGTGAGCCTGACATCCAACTTCTCGGTGATGGATTCGAAATCGGAGTCTCCCGGCCACTTGTCTTGCAGGAAGATGTCCCCGTTGGGCTGCTCCAGCTGCCAGATGTCGGTGTAGCCGCGGTGGGTGAGGAACAGTGCCGAGACGAACCCGGCCACCTGGCCCTCCTGTTCTGCCTCCTTGGCATCCCAGCCTGCTGCCTCACCTTCGGCCTTCAGCAGTTCACAGATCTGGTCGACAGTGACCGGCTCCCCATCGCTCGACAAAGAGCGGAGCGCCGTCCAGCAGCGGCGAATGTCCTCTTCGATGTCCTCGTTGTGGACTCGAGACTTGACGTTGGCGAGCGCATGCTGCAGATCGACCTGGTGACGCTTGCGATTCTCTTCCCGCAGGCGCCTCTCAGCCGCTTCCTCGTGCGCATCGCCCAGCGACAGCAGCAACTCTCCGAGGGTCACCGGCCGACCAGCGTCCCGCTTGATGCGACCATCGAACAAGTTGGGCAGTGCGTCACCAGCCTGGCCAGAGAGCACGCTATTGGTGAAGGCGAAGTCGTCGTCTTCGAACTCGGTCTCCCAGCCAGAGTCGAACGCCCACGGGTCCTCCTCCCACGCATCAGCCCTCTCCTGTCGCTCCATCAGCGTCGCAGCCTGACCGTGCAGCACCCCCCATGCCAGCCGAATCAGCCGTCCACATGTTGGCAGGTCGATGTTCTCCGCATCGGAGATGCGCTCCTTGAACAGGGTGATGAATTTCGACAGGTCGATGTGCCACGGGTCAAGGGAGTCGTCGCTGAACATCTGCAGCACGATGGCGATGCTACGATCGAACGGATCGACCAGCGTCTGGTGCTCCGATTGCTCCAGTTCAGCCAGTTCTACCAGGTGATCCATGTACTGGCTCTTCTGCAGTTCACCGTTCTCATGACCGAGCATCGAGGCGATGATGTCCGAGCGAAGTTCCATCTTGTCGAGTACGCTCATGCGAATCTCCCCTCACTCGACTTCGTCGCCCTCAGTCACCTCTAGGGTGACTGTGTCCCCATCAACGGCCTCGGAAGCCTCTTCTCCGGCATCACGGGCGTCGAGTTCTTCCTGTTCTGACTTCTGGATGGCGAGTTCGACATCGAGCTTCTCCTCCATGTCCTCGCGTGAATCGTCAGCACGGTCGGAGAGTGATTCCAGGGTGCTGTCCGCCTCAGAATCCGCCTCGAGTGAACTCCCGCCCAGACTCTCGGGCGCCGGCAGTTCCTCCGGCGTGCGCGGCATCTCGTCGACTACGGGCAGGTCGTCGAGTTCGCCCTTGCGCCGCTCGCTCTCCCTCTGCGCCTCCAACTCGACATATGCCGCATCGCCGACCTCGATGGCCGCTTCGCGGCCGAAGTCCGTGATCATGCGGCTGCAGCCGTCGCCGGCGTGGGTGATACCGATGTGATGGTCGGCCATCTCTAGCGAGACCTTCCTGAGTGTGACCATGATGAACTGCGCAGACTGGGCGCGCAGCTTGCACAACGATGCTGTTGCCTCGGCGTTGAAGGTGTCCAGATTCTGGTCGACCTCGTCGAAGTAGTAGAACGGAGAAGGCTCGTAATCCTGGATGGCGAAGATCAGGGCCAGCGCCGCCATCGATTTCTCCCCACCTGAAAGCAGGTTCAGCCCGCTCGCCTTGCCCGGGGGACGGGCCCACATCTCGAGACCACCCTCGAACGGTTTCTTCGGGTTCTCCAACTTGAGTTCCCCATGGCCACCCGGTTGCAGGTGGGCATATGTGCGGGTGAAGTTGTCACTGACAATCTCCAGCACTGCGGTGAGCCGCTCCTTGCGCTCTCCTTCCAGTTGCTCTGCAAGTTCGACCAGTTCCGTTTGGTGAGTCCTGAGTTCCTTCGATTCATCGGTGAGTTTCACCAGACGCTCCTCTGTCTCATCGTACTGCTCGATGGCGCGCATGTTGACATCGCCCAGATTGGACACCTTGCGATCCAATGTCCTGACGCTGGCCTCCGCCTCCTGCACCGTGGGCAGCACAGCGTCACCTTCCGGTGGTGTCACCTCAAGTTCGGCCATCTCCTCCGTGAGTTCCTCGAGTGAGCGACGCTTCTGGGCGATCTGCAGCGAGAGGTCGTCGATGCGCTTGCGCATGCTGTCACGGTCGCGCGCCTTCTGCTCTAGTCGGGTTCTGAGTACGGTGCGCTCGTCGCGCAGCGTCAGACGCTGCTCGTCAAGTTCCTGATGCTCGTCGGACACCTCTTGGTGCGCTGCACGCACCTGTTCGAGTTCAATCTCTGAGGTGGCGATTTCGACCTCCTTCTCCTCGATGAGTCTGCGGAACGTTTCGGCCGAGGTCACCTGGTCGTTGTTGCGCCGCTCCAAGTCTGCGACCTGCTTCTCAAGCAGTTCCGAATGACCTTGACCAGACGTGAGCACCTGCTCGGCGGCGTTCTGCGCTCGCTCGGCTTCGGTCCGCTTGCGTTCCGCTTCGCGGAGTTGCCTGGAGAGGTGTTCAGGCGTCGCATCCTGCAGAGCCGTCGCCGCCGCCGCTCTAGCCTCTACCGCATCATCGTGCGCGATGCGCGCCTCGGTGAGCCGGTCGGCGTGGATGTTCGCCTCGGTCTGGGCTGAGGTTAACTTGCTGCGCACCTGCTTGACCCGGTTGTCAGTCTGGTCGAACAGCGTCTCAGCCCGCTTCACGTCCTCCTGCCACGAGCGCATCTTGAGCGAGTGGTCGTCGTTGGTCAGGTTCGAGATGCTGGCGCGCAGTTCCTGCTCGTTGCGCCTCAGTTCCGTGAGCGCCGCCTCGGTCGTCTCTGAGACCAGACGCAGGCGCTCGACCTCCTGCTCGTTGCGATCGACCTCGGCCACGCCGGGCAGCCGACCGCCGAACTGCGGGCGCCGCCCGCGGGTGGAGCCCCCAATCATCGCACCACTGCCATCGACGATGCTGCCATCGAGCGTCACCATGCGCAACCCACCCATGTGGCGGCGTGCCACATCCATGCTGTCAACGATTAGCGTGTCGCGCACCGCGTTGACCACGGCCGCCTCAATCGATTCGTCGTACTCGAGCAGTTCAGAAGCGAAGCCCACCACACCCGGTTGCCGCGCAACCATCAGCGCCTTACCCTGCGGACGCCGCGTCGTGAGTTTGTTTAGTGGAAGGAAGGTCGCCCTGCCCGCCCGGTTGCTGCGCAGCCAGGTGATGCATCTGTCCGCCACCTCGTCGTTGGAGACGACGATGCTGTTCATGCCACCACCCAACGCGTAGGCGAGCGCCTCCTCGTGTGCCTGATCCTTGGGAGCACACAGTTCGCTGAGCGAGCCAAGAATGCCTTGGATCTCGCGTGAATCCCTGAGTTGCATGATCGCCTGCACGGCCTGAGCCATGCTCGCCCGGGCACCTGAGCGGTTCTCGAGTTCTCCGCGGGCGCGGGCGAGTGCAGTTTCGGCTGCACGCAGGGCTTCGCGGCATCGTTCAGCGTCTTCGAGCAGTTGTCGCTCCTGTCTCTGGAGTCGGCTGACCTCGGCGCCGAGAGCCTCGCGGTCCTGGGCGGGCGCCTCCTCCTCGAGGTCCTCTCCCTGCAGCAGCAGGTCATCGCGGGCGAGCCGGTTCTCCTGTAGATCCTCTTCGAGCGTAGCCAACTGCTCGTGAATCAGTTCGACCTGTGAACTGGCGCGATCCGCCTCGATTTGGACCTCCGTCAATTCGTCGGCCAGTTCGCCGACCTGTTCGGTCGCCTTGCCAAACGCCCGGTTGAGTGCGTGCGTCTCCTTGTCTCCTGAATCGAGCGCGTCACGCGCCTCCTCTTCCTGGAGAGCCGACTCCTCGTTGTCCTTCTGCACCTGCACAAGCGTCTCGCGCGCCTCCTTCAATGCCGTCTCGTGATCCTCCTGCGCCCGCCGTGCATCCTGTAACTCGGTTTCGAGCACCGTCGCTTCGCGCTCGCAGTCCTCGATGTCCCGCTGATGGTCGGTCACCCGGTCCCTGAGCGTACCGACGAGCACCTCCAGTCGGCGCAACTCATCCAGCAACTTGCGGTCATCGTCGCCGACGACCTCGTTCAACTGACGTTGGACCTCGACGATTGCCTTGTCCAACTCGTGTGATTCCTTCTCGCCGGCCTCGAGTTCATCGCCCAGAATCTCCAAGCGCTCGATGTAGTTCGTGCGCTCGTCGCTGACCAGTTCGATCTCCTCGAAACGGCTGCGATGCTGCGAGTGCAACAACACTCGTCGCGCGTTCTCCAGCGATTCCTGCAGTTCACGGTGCTTGAGCGCCTGCTTGCGCTCCTTGGAGAGTGTCTTGATGCGGAGGCTGAGTTCCTCCTCGAGCACCCCTATGCGCTCGAGATAATCCTCGACCTTCGCCTGCTGCTTGCCGGCCTTACGCAGTTCGTCGTCATAGGCGGTGACTCCCGCGACGTCCTCGAGCACCCGCCGGCGTGCCCTTCCACTCATGATTGCGAGTTGTGTCACATCACCTTGGAGCACGATGTTGTAGCCGTCTCCGCGGGCACCAGCTTCGGTGAGCAGTCTACGGAATTCGGTGGCTGAGGAGGGACGCTCGTTGAGGTGATAGGCGGAGTTGATGTTGTCCTTGCGTCCGAGCTTGATTGTCCGCGTGAGCCGCACTTCATCGGCATCCAACTTCAGACGCCGCCGCCCACCGTTGCGCGAACTGTTACTGAACACGAGGGTCGCCTTGCAGAACTTGGCGGCCCTGCCCTTCTCCCCGCCGTTGTAGATCAGTTGCTTGAGGTTCTGCGCGCGCAGGCTCTTCGATGACTTCGGGCCGAGCACGAACTGGATGGCATCGCCGATGTTCGACTTGCCGCTCCCGTTCGGTCCGGTCACGGCAGTGAAGCCTTCCGAGAGGGGTATCGTAACCTCTCCTTTGAACGACTTGAAATTCTCCAGTTCAAGTGCCACTAGGTGCATGTCCCATCCCTCGTGCGTCAGGTCAGCGACCCGACCCCAGAACTGCCCGCCGCTTTCAACTGAATATAAAGCATAGTGGAAGTACACCATCGCGGGCGCGATTTGAGAGCAGCCATATCAGCGCCATGTGGCCCGTTCTAGAGATGAACGGTGATTATCAGACAAAACCCCGCAAGGCAACTTGCGTCGGGTGGCACCATGCTCTCAGTCCAGTTCCCCGGTGAAGTTGCACACGTTGCACCCCTGGCCGTTGCAGTAGTGGCATTTGCGCCCGACCCGCATGCTGTCGAGCTCGCTGCTCGTCCCAATCTGGAAGATATCCTCGTATTCATCCAGTTTCAAGGAGGCCCTGAGGTCACCCACAGTCGGCGGTCCGCCCTCCTGCTTACGCCGCTCGATCGACCCCTTCCATTGGGAGGATCCTCCCTGTCGTTCCCACGGTTCAGCGAATCTATCCGGTGCCTCGCCGATGCTCTTGAGCCGGCCCAGGCTCTTACGGATCGTATACGCACCGAGGCCAATCAGCAGCACATCGACCAGCATCGAGGGCAGCGGGAGGCCGAACACCGCCGTCCAATCGAGTGATGAGCCGTCGCCGGTGAGCATGCCGAGCGCATCGGCGACGCCTGTGAGCGAGAGTACGACTCCAAGAAGCAGGCGCATACGGGCCATCAGTTTCGCCATTCCACGGCTTACTTTGACGCCCCCCTCCTCCGACAACGCCAGCGCTGGCGCCGCCGCGATGGCGAACAGTGCGAAGGCGGCGAGAGTGAAGTCGGTGGCCGCGTATGAGCCCAACGGTGCAATGCAGTCACTCATTCGGTCAGCACTGAGATCGGTGTTGATGGCGGTCGAGGAACAGTCGCCAGAGGCGAACTCGGTGAACAGAAGTTTGTAGCGCGTACTCTCGTTAGCCTCGGTGTACTCGTAGAAGCCAACCTCCGAGTTGTAGAGCACCAAGACCAGCAGCAGCACTCCGGACAGAGCCAACAGGACGTGGCGCAGCCTAGCCATGCCAAGGGTAATCGTTCCCGACGCCTGATAGCGGTTTTGCCCCCACGGTGTGGTGGAAGCGGTTGAGCAATGTTCAATTCAACATCCGGGAAGGGCGACTCCAGAGGGCGCACTGATGGTCGACGTCACCATAGTCGGCTCAGGGATAGCTGGACTGTTCGTTTCGCTCAGATGCGCACGCGCCGGCCATCAGGTGGCGCTGGTCACCAAGAAGGAACTGACTGACTCCTCCACCAACTGGGCACAGGGAGGCATAGCTGGCATTCTCGACTCCTCTGACGAGGAAGCCGTGCAGGCTCATGTCCAGGATACGCTGGCTGCCGGAGACGGGCTGTGCGACGAGCGCATCGCCAACATCGTAGCCAGCGAGGCGGCCTACCGCATCGCCGACCTCATCGCAGAGGGTGTGGAATTCGACCAGGACCAGGAGGGAGAGTACGATCTCGCCATGGAGGGTGGCCACCAACGCCGGAGGATCCTGCACACCAGAGATGCGACCGGGGCTGAGATCGAAAGGGCGCTCATCCAAGGATGCCGCAGCGAACCCCGTATCACCATCCACGAGGACTGCCTGGCCCTCGACCTGATTCTAGAAGACCAGCACGCGGACGAACGCAGGGTCGTCGGCCTCTGGTGCCTGGGGGGTGACAACCAGCCCTTCACCCTGCCCAGCCGTGCTGTCCTGTTGGCCACAGGGGGTGCTGGGCAACTGTTCCGCCAGACCACCAACCCGACGGTCGCGACGGGTGACGGGGTCGCCATGGCTGTGCGCGCCGGCGCGTCCGTGAAGGATCTCGAGTTCGTTCAGTTCCACCCCACAGCCCTCGCTCTTGCAGGTGACCGACCGTTCCTGATCACAGAAGCCCTCAGAGGAGATGGTGCCGTTTTGATGACCAAGGAGGAACACCAGCGCTGGATACAGACCGACCGAACTGCGCCACCTGCCTCACAATCGTTCATGATCAAACACCATGCGAACGGTAGTCTGGCGACAAGAGACATCGTCGCTCGCGCGTGTGACTCCGAGATGAAGCGGAGCGGAGATGAGCACGTGCTGCTGGTGACTGAACACCTTGACGGCGAGGAACTCGCCGAGCGCTTTCCTACCATCGCCCAGAGATTGCAGCGTCACGGGCTCGAACTCGGACGCGACCCGCTGCCAGTGGCGCCGGCCGCACACTATCTGGTTGGAGGGCTCGCCGTCAATGAATGGGGCGAAGTGTGGCAGCGCGACCTCGCGGCTGCTGACCCGACCAACACAAGCCGCTCAGGGAACGTGCTCGCGGGGCTGTACGCAATCGGCGAGACATCCTGCACCGGTCTGCATGGAGCAAATCGATTGGCTTCGAACTCTCTACTCGAAGCGGTCGTCTTCAGCCATCGGGCGGGCGCACGAGTCATAGAGGGACTGAGTGAAGATCCGGAACCACCGCAGGTGGATCTCCCTGACTGGAGAGTTGACGGACTCACCGACCTTGAGGAGCACGCACCACTGGTACACGACCGCGCTCAACTCAGATCGACCATGAGCGACGACGTCGGCCTCGTCAAGCGCGATGCACGCCTACATAGGGCCATCCGCCGACTCGACCTGCTCTCCGAGGAGGTGGAGCGCATCTGGCTGCGCTGTCGTCCGACCGTCGAACTCGTCGAATTGCGCAACATGGTCCTTCTGGCGAGACTTGTGACCGCAGCATCACTCGCGCGCCGCAAAAACGTAGGGCTGCACCACAATCTCGACCTCGCATAGACGATATGAAGCCACCCTCTGCACGGGTTAGGATGAAGTAGTAGATGTGTGGCGACGTGACTTTATGGCACAAGGCACTGTGAAGTGGTTCAACCAGATGAAGGGCTTCGGTTTCATCGAGCGTGACGAAGGGGCTGACCTCTTCGTTCACAAGTCCGAAGTTGAAGGAACGATAAAAGACGGAGACACAGTTGAGTTCGAAGTTGGAGAAACAGACAAGGGACCCAATGCGACAAACGTCCGGAAGATCGACGACTGAACACACACACCAACAAAAGGATTCTGATTGGCTAATGGCTGAGCGGAGCCTAGGTCAATCGGTTTGGAGTGAATGCTCGATTCCTTTCACCATCGTGAGTAACTGCTGGTTCAGTGGCGTGGGGATGCCGTGCTCTTCGGCCATGCGCACCACTTCACCACAAATCGCATCGATTTCCGTGGTGCGCCCAGCCATCACGTCCTGCAGCATCGAGCAGCGGTTGTCTGCGGTGGCGCCGAGCACCTCATCCAGCCGCCGCTCAAGGTCGATGTCTGAGAGGTCGATTCCTTCGGCGGCCACGACCAGCGCCGCTTCGTGCATAGCCGCCTGAGCCTGGTCACGCAGATCGGAGCGAGACAGGATCTCGCCGTTGCGCACTCCGCAGATGGCAGCGAGAGGATTGATGGCCACGTTCAGCAGCAGTTTGAGCATCAGAGTTCTGTAGATGTCATCGACCCAGTTCGGTGACAACCCGGCGTCGTAGAGCAGACGGACCAACTCCCGCACGCGTGAATCCTCGGCGGCGAGGTCGCTGCCTTGCAGCACACCCAACTCGATGCTGCCGCGCCCGGTCCAGCAAATCTCCCCCGGAGTGGAACGCAGGGCTGCGTGTGTGGTGCTGCCACCGAGCACACGGTGGCGACCCAGCCGGGTTGTGAGCACCTGTGCGTGTCCAATCCCGTTCTGTAGGCTGATCGCTATACCATTCGGTCGCAGCAGGGCCTGTGCGATTAGTGCCAGCCCAGGGGTGGAGTCGGCCTTGCCGCACACCAACGCGACATCAGCACACCCGAGCAGGGGCTCGGCCGGTTCGCCCTCGGAAACCACCCAGCGGTCGGGCAAGACCTGCTCCATCTTTCCGTCAGCGGCCTCGAGTTGTAGACCGACGCTAGCGAGCATCCGCGCTGTGTCACCGCGCGCATAGAGCAGCAGGTCGGCGTCGGTGGTGGCCAGCCGCGCCGCGACCAGTCCACCTATCGCGCCGACCCCTAGCACAGCCACGCGCACCTGATCACCCCTCGTCGAACCCCGGTCCGCAGGCGCCCGCAGCCTCGGGAGTCAAGCAATGGGCCGCGAGATTGAGCACCGCCGCACCATTGTCGATATCCAACCATGCGAGGCGCAGCACAGCATCGTCAGTCGCCGGCCCAACACCGATTATCATCGATTCTGACTCCCCTGAATGCACCGTCGGAACGATTACGTCTCCCCAAGCGAAATCTGAGCGCACGTCACCCGAATAGCGGACCTGGATGGTGATGTTCTCTTCGCCGAGATTGAACAGTTCGACATCCTTGTCGGGCAGGGCGATGCCGCCCCATCCCCACTCGATTTCACCACCCACTCCGATAGCCAACGCGGGCCCAGGCACCAGTGAGAAGTACTGCGATACCGGCAGCACGGCATCCGCATCACCGTCACACACCGCCAGCACCCCCTCCGCCGGTAACAGCAGCGAGAGATTCGCACCGCTGACAAGGTCGGGGACTCTCATCATCGCCTGCTTGTAGGCCTCCCATACGTAGACGCCGTCCTCGATTCCCGGTTCCCTCGCGGCATCGGTTCGAGAGCATGCCAGCTCACCTTCGCCGAGTTCCAGTTCCGCTGCCGTATGCAACCATGTGGGAATCCACATCTGCTCACCATGAGCGTGCCACCCGAGGACGGGGGAGGGCAGCAGGGCGAGTGGGACGTCCAGTCGGAGCGGCCAGGTGAACGCACTCCCGTCGTCGAGCGTCAGCGTCAGCGGCAGCAACGCGCCATGCACATCTCTCTCGAGCGCAACCAGTGCACCCTCTGCGCCGCGCACGCACACCATGTGAGAGTCGGAGACCGGGTTGAACGCCGAATCGGGAGGAGTTTCGACCGTCCACAGTGGGTGGGCCAGACTCAGGTTACCGGGCATGCTGTCAGCGGAGATCGAGATGTTGCTGCACAGCAGCGGGAGGGAGCGGGCGGCGTAGGTCCCCCAATCGCCCTCGAACTTCCAATCAGGTCCGCTCGGGCGCAGGTCCGTTACAGGAACCAGTCTGATGGTGTGACTGCGCACCTGCATGCCTTCACGTACAAGCAGCACGAGGTCAGTGGGAGTCAGTTCCGAGCCATCGGAAGGGAGCACGGCCTCGATCAGCAGTTCTCCATCACTGAGTGGGTCGACATGACCCGCTGAACAGGTGGTCGGGAGCGAATGGTTGGCAGCAGTTCCCGGGTCACAGGTGAGCGTCACGTTCCATCCGTCGCGTGGCGGGGAGAGCCACGCGGACACCAGCACATCGCGACCGTGCACACCAATCAGGTCAATGGTGAGTTCCAGCGAGTTCTGCTCGCCCGCTGCCCAGTCAATCTCGTCGGGCCAGTCGAGCGCCACACCTTCTTCCCAATCGGCCACCGGTGCCACCGCCTGCATCCCCGGGAAGGCGATCAGCAGGGCGAACACAGCCAGTGCCGCCAGCCGCATCTGCGCGGGTGGTTCCAACGGAGCGACCTCATCGAGCAACAGCGGCAGGTTCTGACCCGCGTCCTGATTGAACGTCCGCCACGCACCGAGAGCGAACACGATGAACCACGGCATGAAATCCGAGATGACCAACGAGAACATGGCAGCGAGCATGAACAGCCCCAGCATGCTCAGTTGCAGCGGCTGCTGGAGCATGCGTTCCGGCCCCAGCAGAGCGGTCAGCAGTCGATGTCCCGGGAAGCCGGGCACGGGAATCAGCAGCAGCCATCCGAACAGCATCAGCGTCTGGCCGGCGAGTGCCAGCGGGTGCAACCAGGCCGAGCGTAGAGCGAGAACATCGAGTGGGATGAACGACAGCGAGAGCAACTGAACGAGCGCGTTGAGTTGAATCTGGATCGGGGCTTCGCGCAGAGCGGGTGCAGTGGTCGGCGTGAACAGCAGTCCGGCGAGAGTGTAGAGCAGTCCCAGCGTGAGCAGCGCGAGCGGCATCACCAGGCTGACCTGAGCAAGCCTGAGGCGATTGGGCCACGGCAACTGTTCGAGATTGCGTTGGTTGAGCAGCCCGATCAGACTGAACGGCCAGAAGGGTGTCGAGGTCTGGATGATGAACGGAACGGCGACCGGCAGCAGGTGGTCGGTGTCCACAGCGAAGCGAGCAGCCACCCTCTTGCGAATGGAGGATACGAGCAGCAGCGCGCCGGTGAGCGGGAGCGCGAACGAGGCGAACGCCCGCTCAAGCACCCACGCATCGAGCAGTTGCGCCTCAGCGTTCTGGTGCGTCACCCAGGCAGCCCCAGAGGCCCAGGAGAACAGGAACGTGAGCATCCAGGCAGCGTACTGCAGGCGACGCGGCAGCGCAGGTATGTCGTACGGTTCGGGAATCAGCGAAATCGACCACGGATCGCCTTCGCGCAGACTCGCTCTCCATCCGAGTCTGGTCAGATGCTGGTCGAGTTCCTCCGCCTGCCGATGCACATTCTCGCCCTTGCGCGGTCGCACATCCCAGCCGTAGTGGATTCCAGATGCCTCCTCGTGGACGATGAAGTAGCGCTCGACGATGACGGTGAGGAACTCTCGTTGACTCCACGAATGGCGATGCACCTTCAGCGGCTTCAGTGGTGCATCGTCGGCGGACATGTCGGACCCTTCGGGTCCGCCACTCATCACTTGTTCTTGAACCGCTTGAGGCGGAACGTCTCTTCGCGCTCGACCTCTTCAAGCCGCAGTTGGATGAAATCACGGGCCTCTTCCATCTCTGGGATGACCTTGAACTCGAGCGCATTCACGCGCCGCTTGGTCGCCTCGATCTCCACCAGCAGCCGCTTCAGCGTCGATTCCATCTCGGCAGCCTTGACGATGCTCTCGATTAGTGTCCCATAGGCGTCGGCGGCCTCATCCAGATAGGGTGAACCCCCGACCAGACCCAAGCCTCGCTCGATCATCGTCTGCGACAGGTGAGAACCCTCCACTGAGGGGACAACCACGCCCATGATGTTGCGACGCCGGACCACCACCTCCGGGTGCTGGGAAACCGCAATCGCCGCGCTCTTGACAGCCAGTCCACCTTCGAGCGCGGAAGCGAGCGAAATCGCCTGAATCGCCTCGCGGTAGGTCACGACCAGCCCTTCCTTGGCGGTGATCATCTCGGAGAGCAGTGTGCGGAACTCATGGAACAGTCCATCGCGTTTCATCTTCAGCAGTTGGTAACCGTTCTGCGTCTGCGTGATGCGGCGCTTGAGGTTGATGAGCTCGCTGCGTGTCGGTTGGATGTCCAGCGCCATCTATCTCACCTCCTTCCTGTATCACCACGGGTTCTCGCGACTCACTCCTTCTTCTCGGTCGGATGGTACTTGTCGATCCACTTCTGGTCAAGCCTGACGAGATACTTCGTGTTCACGTTGGTGAGCAAATCCCAAGACAGGTCGAGCGTCTCGAAGATGGTGCGCTCCTCGTCACGACCCTGACGCAGGAACTTGTCCTCGAAGATGTCGGCGAACTTCAGCATCTGCAGGTCACGCTCGTTGAGCGCATCCTCACCGACGATGGCCACCAGCCCTCTGAGTTCCTTGCCCTGCGCATAAGCGGCGTAGAGCTGGTCAGACACCGACTTGTGGTCCTCACGGGTCTTGCCCTCACCGATGCCCGCGTTCATCAGGCGGGACAGGGAGGGAAGCACGTTGATCGGCGGGTAGATGCCCTTCTGGTGCAACTCTCGCGAGATGACCACCTGACCTTCGGTGATGTAACCGGAGAGGTCGGGGATGGGGTGGGTGATATCGTCGCCGGGCATCGTCAGGATGGGGAACTGGGTGATTGACCCCTTCTTTCCCTTCACCATGCCAGCACGCTCGTACATCATCGCCAAATCGGTGTACATGTAACCGGGATATCCACGCCGTCCGGGAACCTCTTCACGGGCGGCTCCGATCTGCCTCAACGACTCGCAATAGTTCGTCATGTCAGTGTAGATGACGAGCACGTGGTAGTCATGCTCGAATGCCAGGTATTCGGCGGCGGTCAGTGCCAGACGAGGCGTGATCAACCGCTCGACAGCCGGGTCGTCAGCCAGATTCACGAACAGCACCGCGTTCTCCAGCGCACCGGTGCGCTCGAGGTCGTGCACGAAGAAGTTGTACTCCTCGGCGGTGATGCCCATGGCGCAGAACACGACGATGAACTGCTCGTCGGAGGAGATGATCTTCGCTTGACGAGCGATCTGTAGCGCGATGTCGTTGTGTGGTAGTCCTGAAGCGGAGAAGATCGGCAGTTTCTGGCCGCGCACCAGCGTGGTGCAGCAGTCGATGGCCGAGATTCCCGTCTGGATGAACTCCTCTGGCATCTCGCGGCTGTAGGGGTTGATCGCCGCGCCGATGATGTCGGCGTTCTTCTCCGCCACGATCTCCGGTCCGTCGTCTCTGGGTTTCCCAGAGCCGGACAGGATGCGCCCGACAAGGCCCTTGCTCACAGGCAGTTTGAACACGTCACCGAGGAATTTCACTCCGGTCTGCAGATTGATTCCGGCGGTTCCTTCGAACACCTGCACGGCGACCATGTCGTCGCTGGTGTCCAGCACCTGTCCGTTCTTGGTGCTGCCATCTGCCATGCGCAGGCTGACAATCTCGCCGAAGGCGACAGGTTCGGTATCTGTGAGGAAGACCAGCGGTCCCTTCACGTCGGTTATGGTTCGGTATTCTTTCGCACTCATCTAAATCCCTCCTTCAGACGGCCTCCGCCGTCGCTTGAATCTCGCTGCACATGTCGGCCACGAGTTCCTCCAACTTCTCCGAATAGCCCTCCTCAAGCCTCCCGCGCATCAGCGTGGTTCGTGCGGGGACGTTGACCACGTCTCCGAGCAGTGCTCCAGCCGCGATCGCCTTCTTCGACTCCTCCTGGAAGGTGAGAATCGCCTGGGTCATGGCGTACTGCAGCTTGAGGGTGGAATAGGTGTCCACCGGGTGGAAGGCGTTCTGCTGTAGGAAGTATTCGCGAATCATTCGCGCCACCTCGAGCGTCAGTTGCTGGTCGATGGGCAGTGCGTCCGAACCGACCAGCTGCACGATCTCCTGCAATTCCGCCTCGACCTGCAGCAGGCTGCTGATCTCGGTGCGCACCTCGGGGAAGTCCGAGGCGATGTTCTCGCGGTACCACGCGTCCAATGACTGCGGGTAGAGCGAGTAGGACTGCAGCCAGTTGATTGACGGGAAGTGGCGCTGGCGGGCAAGGCCGGCGTCCAGTCCCCAGAACACCTTGACGATGCGCAGTGTCCCTTGGCTGACCGGCTCGGAGATGTCACCGCCTGGTGGTGACACAGCACCGATAATCGAAATCGAGCCGTCCTCGCCGCCGAGCGTCTCGACACGCCCGGAGCGCTCGTAGAACTCAGCAAGTCTGCTGGATAGGTATGCGGGATAGCCCTCTTCTCCGGGCATCTCCTCGAGTCGGCTGGAGATTTCACGCATGGCCTCGGCCCAGCGAGAAGTAGAGTCGGCCATCAGCGCGACATGGAATCCCATGTCGCGGTAAAATTCGGCGATGGTGACGCCGGTGTAGACCGAAGCCTCGCGGGCGGCCACAGGCATGTTCGACGTGTTGGCGATCATGCAGGTGCGGTTCATCAGCGGCTTGCCGGTGTTCGGGTCGATGAGCTCAGGGAACTCGGTGAGCACCTCGGTCATCTCGTTGCCTCGTTCTCCACAGCCGATGTAGACCACGATCTGCGCGTCAGACCACTTGGCGAGCGCCTGTTGAGCGACCGTCTTACCACTCCCGAATGGGCCAGGAATGCCGGCGGTACCACCTTTGGCGAGAGGGAACAAGAAGTCGAGAATCCTCTGGCCGGTGACCAGCGGTACGTCGGGCGCGTGCTTGCGAATGTAGGGTCTGGGTGAGCGCACAGGCCAGCGTTGCATCATCGCCAGTTCGCTGCCGTCGGAGAGGGTGCAGACCGTCTCGGTGACGTTGTATTCACCTGAACTGATCGACTCCACGGTGCCTCCTTTGCCAGGCGGTACCATGACCTGGTGCAGGATGGTTTCCGTCTCTTGGACGGTGCCGATGGTATCGCCCTCGCTGACTTCGTCCCCTTTCTTGACCGTGGGTGTGAACTCCCACTTCTTCTCCATGTCAAGACCGTCAGCATCGACGCCGCGGGTGATGAACA
>CALCOR010000287.1 GCA_937897085.1 uncultured euryarchaeote
CGCGCTTGCCGCCACCCCTGAGTGTGAACTGCGAGATGTCCCGCATACCGTGGTTGGTGATTTCGAACAGCATCACCTCGTCGCTCTCAACCACGATGATCATCGCTCTCGCTCGACCGCTCGCCCGCGTGGCCTCGCGCAGCAGTTGATCGTCCTCCCGCGGCCAGCCGCCGTCCATCGAGAGTTCGACATCGTCACCGACACCCACTGTGTGAGTGTGGTGTGAACCCTTGTCGACCGGTGCCTCGGTGATCACACCGTGCAGCCGCAGCTGGTCGGAGAACGGATGGAATTCGCAGGTCTCGATCTCGAGCACGATCCACATCGGCTTGCGCTCCGCCGACTTCGCCCGGCCCCCTTCCTGGGTTCCAGTGGTCGCATCCCTTCTCCAGGAGAGCATTCCCGCACGCCGTCCAGCCCGCCCCAACTGGGCCAGAGTCCACAGGTCGTCCTGATGCTCAACGCGCAGGCGCTTCGCCTCATCCGACCGCTTCAACAGACGCATCTGGACCCCTCCGGGTGAACGCGGCTCGCACGGGTGGCTCTTCAACCACACGACCGACTGAGAGTACTAAGCCCGCTCACGATAGATGATCTCGATCTGCTCGCCGTCATGGAACACATGGTCGCTCCACTCGTCGCTGACGACGCCGTCGACCTCCATCACCAGTTCGTGGGTCTCATTGACGTGATACCTGTCCAGCCTGGTGGAGTCGAACGGCATGCCCCAGATGCGGAACAACACGTCCACCGTGACATCCACGGGGTCGTGGGTCTCGATGTGCAGTTTGCTGGTGTTGTCATGGGTGTGCACCACATGCATCCCCCCCGGGCAGACCTCTGTGTCGATGCCGAGATTCTCGGGAACTCCGAATGAGGTGCCGTTGATGCTCAGCGTGAGATAGGGATGTATGTGCTGCGCCAGGTTCTGGTGGCTTCCGAGGCACACTCCGGCTAGGTCATCCTCAGGTTCGGATGGTGGTTCCGTCATGTTCTCGTCTGGATCTGGAACTGAGGTTTCATCTCCATCGACGTCCGAATTGCCGCCCACGCATCCGCTGAGACTCACGGAAAGCAGCAGCAGGACTGCCAAAGCCGCAATGGTCCTCATTGAGTGGGGCTTGAACACACTTCGATTTGAAGGCGACGCTGTTCGGTCATCGTCTCAACTGAAGATTCCAGTGAGGTTGCCGTCTTCATCCATGTCCATGTCGAGGGCTGCAGGCTTCGTCGGCAGTCCGGGCATGGTCATCATGCTGCCACAAACGGCGACCACGAATCCGGCGCCGGCGTTGAGTCGCAGTTCACCGATTGGTAGCGTGAACGCGTTGGGTGATCCCAGTTCGTGCGGAACATGGCTCAGAGAGTACTGCGTCTTCGCCATGCAGACGGCGATGTTCCCGTACCCCCAGTTCTCGATGCGGTCGAGGTCCTTCTGAGCCTGCTTGCGCAGGTCGATCGACTCGGCCCCGTAAATCCTCGTGGCGATGCGCAGAATCTTCTCCAGCACCGGCATTCCCGCTTCGAACAATGGATGGAACGGCCTGCCGTTAGCCAGATGGTCTTGGCAGGCACCTGTGACCGCTGCGGCCAACTCGGCTCCGCCGGCCCCACCTTTCTGGTGCCCTTCGAAGATGACCGCTGCGTCAGCACCCGATTCGGTCGCTTGATCTAGGATGGCCTGAATCTCGGCATCTGTGTCGCTGTCGAATCTGTTCACGGAGACGACCACGGGGCATCCGAACCGCTTCATGTTGCGCACGTGCCGCACAAGGTTGGTCGCCGCTCCGAGTTTGACGGCGTCCACGTTCTCCTCTGCCACCTTCACCGGGTCCGGTCTCTTTCCACCACTCGTTCCGAGCCCTCCGCCGTGCAGTTTCATCGCGCGCACGGTCGCGTTCAGGACTATGCAATCAGGCGGGACTCCGCTGGCCACCGCTTTGATGTGCACCGCCTTCTCGGCGCCCATCTCCGAGCCGAACCCTGCCTCGGTGATGACATAATCCGCCAACGACAGTGCCAACCGGTCTGCGATGATGCTTGAGTTCCCGTGCGCGATGTTCGCGAACGGTCCGCCGTGGATGAAAGCCGGGTCGCCTTCTAGAGTCTGGACGAGATTCGGCAAGAGTGCCTCGCGCAACAGCAGTGCCATCGGTCCGGCCGCCCCTATCTCATCTGCTCTGATAGGTCGTCCATCCAATGCCTGCGCCACCACGACCTCTCCGAGTCGTGTGCGCAGGTCAGCATAGTCAGTGGCCAGAGTCAGGATCGCCATGACCTCGCTGGCCGCAGTGATGTCGAACCGCTCTTCGCGTGCGAGTCCGTTGATGGCCCCACCAAGCCCGATTGCCACTTCCCTGAGCGTCCTGTCATTGAGGTCGATCACCCTTGGCCAGAGGACCCTGGAGGGGTCGATGCCGAGTTTGTTTCCGTGGTGCAGGTGGTTGTCGATGAGAGTCGCGCAGAGGTTGTGTGCGCTGGTGACGGCGTGCATGTCACCGGTGAAATGGAGGTTGATGTGCTCCATCGGAAGCACTTGCGACCACCCGCCGCCAGCAGCTCCTCCCTTGATGCCGAACACCGGGCCCATCGATGGTTCCCGGATAACACATGTCGCCGACCTTCCGAGCCGGTTGAGCGCTTGATTGAGACCGATGGTCGTGACGGTCTTCCCCTCGCCATATGGAGTGGGATTCACTGAGGTGACGAGGACGAGGCTGCCGCGGGGGCCGTCGAAGCGGGATTTGAGTGCCTCCCAGCGGATCTTGGCCATCGCATCGCCGCGCGGCAGCAACTCCTCGACGCCGAGCCCGAGCTTCCAGGCTACCTCTTCGATGGGCAGCAATTCCGCTGCTGAGGCGATGTCATGGTCGCTTGGCATCGTGTGTCCGTGACCCGTACCATATTCAAGCATTCAGAGAAGGAAAGCCGGCCTACGGCCGGTTATGCCCCCCTCCTTCGATCACCGACGGGCGCGTACGCATGGCACCCCAACTGTTGAACGGTGTCGTTTTCTCCTGTGTGCTGCGTAGGGAGCGAGGTGGCGGTATGGTCCAGATACGCGCCGCGGTCGCAGGCCATCCAGTACACCATTCACTAACTCCCGCACTGTTCATGTTCGTGGCCGACCACCTACGGGAGAGTGGCGAGAGGCTTCGCATCGAGTTGCTGAAGAACATCGATACGTTTGACCTTCCCGAGGCGATGGCAATCGCCTATACCAGCAATCGGGACAGCTCGAGGAAGGCCAAGCGGGGTGCTGCAGCACCACGGAGTGAGTTCTGGCTGTCCCTGACGACACCCCTGAAGCACATGGTGCCGCCCGAGTCGGCGATCGAATTGCTCGGTGAGGCGCGGCAGATCGCGTGCGTGAACCAGATGCTGCACGATGGACATGGGTGGCGGGGTGCCGCCACCGACGGAATCGGGTTGGTCGATGTCGCTCGCGAGAATGGGATTCAGTTCCCTGCTCAAGAAGGTCAGGTGAAGGCTGGCTCGGAGCCGTTGCTCTGTCTGCATGGCGGAGGGTCGACGGCCCGCTCCTGTGCCACCGCATGGACAGAGGCGGGTGGTTCGATCTGGTGGGATGGGGGGCGCCGTGCCCTGGACAGGCGTGGTCCGTGGTCGAAGTCGCTGATATCTGCCGAGCAGGTCTCTGGCCATCTC
>CALCOR010000288.1 GCA_937897085.1 uncultured euryarchaeote
GACTGTGGTGTGAAGATCCCCAACGGATTCAACGTCAACGTGGAAGCGTATGCGCTGTTCGTGGATGCTGATGTCACCTCCTCCACCTGGGACAACGTCACCGAGCCTGCGGGCATGGCCGATGTGCGAACCGCCGCCCTCGCAAGTGAAACCCTGGCTGATGCTCTGGAAGTCTGCCTCGTTGACGCCGACCCATCAGACCACCTCGAGATGCACGGTCGGGCTGCGCTGGCGCGCGCTCTGGTGCTACAGACTCCGATTCCCGAAGAAGTGCGAGCTGCTGTCGCCGAAGGCTATGCACGCCTGTGTGACGAATACGGACAGGGTGTCGATGTCGCCGTTCGCTCCTCGGCGACGACCGAGGATTCTGCCGAAGCGTCGTTCGCCGGCCAATACGACTCCTACCTCAACGTGCACGGAGTGGATTCCGTGGTCGAGCACTGGCGTCGCTGCGTCGCCAGCCTGTTCAACGAGCGAGCGATCTGCTACCAGTTGGAGAAAGGGTTCGACCCGCTCGACAGCGCGCTCTCCGTCGTCGTGATGAAGATGGTCAGATCGGACCTCGCTTCCTCAGGCGTGATGTTCTCCATCGATCCCGACTCCGGCCATCGAGGTGTCATCCACATCGCCTCCGCCTACGGGCTTGGTGAGTTAGTGGTCCAGGGAAGCATCAGTCCGGACACCTTCACGGTCTGGAAGGAGGGATTGAGGCGGGGGAACTTCGCCATCGTGAACAGGCATTTGGGGAGCAAGGACCGAAGGATGGTCTACTCCGATGACGAAGTACAGGATACGCGCATCGACGAGGTCCCCCTTGAGGAGCGCAGGGCTTGGTCGCTCAAGACGCTCGAATGCCGCCATCTAGCGGAGATGGCGCTCAACATCGAGGAGCATTACGGGGCACCGATGGACATCGAGTGGGCCAAAGATGGCGTGACCGACGAGTTGTACATCGTGCAGGCGCGGCCTGAGACCGTGCACGCGCGCAACGGACAAGCGAAACTCGAACGCTACATGATGGCGCCGGAACTGATTGCCAGCCTGAAGAGCTCCGGAAAGGTGCTCGCAACCGGGCAAGCGGTCGGCAAGCGCATCGGTTACGGCAAGGTCCGGCTCTACAAGACCTACGAGGAGGTTCTGGAGCGACGCCGGGCGATGAAGGACAGGCTGGCAGATGGCGTGAAGCTGGACGAGATCCCCGAGGCGGAGCGTGTGTTCGAGGAGGGAGATGTGCTGGTCACCGAGATGACGACCCCCGACTGGGAACCGATGATGAAGCAGGCGGCGCTCATCGTGACGCGCAAGGGCGGGCGCACGTCGCATGCCGCCATAATCGCCCGCGAGTTCGGGATTCCTGCTGTTGTCGGCTGCTCCGAAGCGCTCGATCTACCGATGCGCGAGCCGGTCACCGGCTCATGCGCTGAGGGTGATACCGGCTGGATATACGCTGGAGAGCACCCGTTCGAGATCGAGCAGATTGAGGTCGACACGGACATGGAGTTGCACACCAAGATCAAGCTCAACGTCGGCTTCCCCACCAAGTCGCTCGTCGATTCCCAACTTCCCGTGGATGGAGTAGGCTTGGCGCGCATCGAGTTCGTGCTATCATCCGAAGTCCGCATCCACCCGCTGGCACTGGTTCACCATGAGGACCTCAAGAAATTCCTCGAGACAGGAGTTGTCTCTCAAGCACTCTCCCCGTATGCCGAGGGGCTGGAGCGAGAGGATGAATCGGTCATCCGGGCATCAGTGGATGAGGTCGAGCGCAGGGCGTGGTCGTATGAGGACAAGCGTGGACTGTTCATCGACAAATTGCGAGAAGGTGTGGGATTGATCTGCGCCGCTTTCCATCCACGGCCGGTATTGGTCCGCCTCTCCGACTTCAAGTCCAACGAATATCGCGAACTGCTCGGAGGGCGGGTGTTCGAGCCGCACGAGGAGAACCCGATGATCGCCTGGCGCGGCGCATCACGATACCTCGACGACCAGTTCCGTCCTGCATTCGAGATGGAATGCCAAGCGATGGCTTCCGTGGTGCACGACTTCGGACTCGACAACCTGCAACTCATGATTCCCTTCTGCCGCTCGCCCGAAGAAGGCGAGGCGGTCAAAGAGGTCCTCTCCGAGTTCAACATCGGCCCGAAGGACGGTGTGCCCCTGTTCGTGATGGTCGAGTTGCCCTCCAATGTCATCGACGCGGAGTCGTTCATCGAGAAGATGGAGTTGCACGGCGGCTCGATCGGATCCAACGACCTCGTGCAGACCGTCTACGCGGTCTCGCGTGACGACCTGGAGAACTACCAGCATCCGGTGGACGCCCGCTCACCTGCGGTCAAGGCGATGATCAAGCATGCGATCGAGACTTTCACGGCCAACGGGCTGGAGATCGGGATCTGCGGTCAGGCTCCTTCCGACTACCCCGAGGAGTTCCCACCGTTCCTGATTGAGTGCGGAATCACCTCCATCTCGGTCACCCCCGACACCGTCATGGCGGTCCGACTCGCTGTGGCCGAAGCCGAAGCCAAGGCTGGCATGCTCGAGTTCCAACAGGAATGGGCTGAGTGAATGGACGTCCTGATCGTCGGCAGCATCGCTTACGACAGCATAGAATCGCCTGAAGGCAAGGTCGAAGGGACACTCGGTGGTTCAGCCACATACGGTGGAATCGCCTGCCAGTTCCATGCTAATCGTCTCGATTGCGATACCGTGGGTCTGGTGGGTGTCGTCGGCGTTGATTTCTCCGCTGAGGACAGAGCCACACTTGCAGACACTGGATTGGACATACAGGGAATCGAAACCGCA
>CALCOR010000289.1 GCA_937897085.1 uncultured euryarchaeote
ATAGCCATGGGCATCGCTGGGACCGATGTAGCCAGAGATGCATCCGACATGGTGCTGCAGGATGACGACTTCGGCACAATCGTGCAGGCGGTGGAGGAAGGGAGGAAGGTTTACCAGAACATCGGCAATTTCGTACGTTATCAGATCTCGACGAATGTGGCTGCAGTTCTACTAGTGATTATCGCCACGTTCATTTTCAAATGGCCATTACCCCTGACTGCGACCCAATTGCTCGTGATCAACATCCTCATGGATGGGCCTCCAGCGGTTGCGCTTGGCCTTGAAAAGCGGCACGGGGACGTCATGAAACGCCCTCCACGCCCACTGGACGAGCCCCTTCCAAACGGTCCAGACCTGTTGATGATTGGCTTCCTCGGCATCGTGATGGTGTTCGGCACCCTCGCCATCTTCTCCCTAGCGGGCGGGGCAACCCCGACAGAGGTCCCGTGCACCGGCAAGGACCCGTACCTGGTTGCTGACGAACTTTTCTTCGAAAGCAACGGCGACTGCAACGTCGCCTACTGGGATCAGTACGCTGAAGCTCGTGTCTATCACGCCCGTACGATCTCCTTCACGACGTTCTGCATGTTCCAGTTGTTCAACGTGGTGAACTGCCGCAGCATCAACGTCTCGGCTTTCAAACTCGGACTGTTCAAGAACCGCGCAATCAGCATTTCATTCGCCATCAGTCTCACAATGCTCCTGTTCATCGTACAGGGTTCGCACAGAGTGATTCCATTGATTGGAATCCCGCTTGGCGACTTGCTCGCCACCATGCCGCTGGCAACATCAACATGGCCGGTCATCATATTGCTGGCTTCGAGCGTATTCTGGATCGAGGAGGTACGCAAACTCGTCTTCACCGGTTACATCCGTTCGCGCTGATGCAAGAACTGTCCAATCAGGCGGGTTAATCAGGGAGAATGACCGCCGTCCAGATGAGCGCGTGGCATCGGATTCATGGGTCTCGACACCCGCTGAAGCGGGATGCCCTGAGAGGTGGCAGGAGAATCTCGGAAAGTCGATTCCGATGTGCCTCAGAGACCACCCGCGACTTGGTCGTATCTCTAGTGCACTGGATTCCAACGAGCGCCTGACAAGAGACGATGGGCTGCTATTGATGCAGGATCCTGATCTGCCCTCTGTCCTCGCTCTCGGCGAGGCCAGCAAGCGGGCACGCTACGGCAGTGAGGTGTTCTTCAACAGCAACCTGCACATCAACCAGACGAACGTATGCGTCCTGGCTTGTACGTTCTGTGCATTCAGGCGCGGCCCTGCCGCTTCAGATGCATATGCCTTGGACATCGATGAGTACCTCGCCCGTCTCGCCCCCTATGCAGAGCATGTGGATGAGGTGCACACTGTCGGCGGCCTTCATCCAGAATGGACCATCGATCATTACGAGGTACTGTTCAAATCGATCAAGCAGGAGTTTCCACATGTCACCGTGAAAGCGTTGACTGCAGTAGAGATCAAACATCTGGCAGACATCTCCCATCTGACCATCGCACAGACTCTCGAGAGACTTCGTGACTCCGGACTCGACATCCTACCCGGTGGTGGTGCAGAAATTCTCTCTGACGAGGTGCGCGACGTCATCTGTCGCGGCAAGGAGTCGAGTGCGGAGTACCTCGCCATCCATCG
>CALCOR010000290.1 GCA_937897085.1 uncultured euryarchaeote
GCTATTCGGCGTCTTTGGCATGGGGAACTATTCCATCCAACCTGTGCACGTCAAAGACGTCGCCAGAGTCGCCGTAGAGCAAGGCGAGGCACGTGAGAATGTGACGCTGGATGTCACCGGGCCCGAGACTTTTCGCTACAAGGAGTACATCGGTCTGATGGCGAAATCGATGGGCCTGCGTCGACTCATCCTGCCTGTTCCTTCGACCGCTGGCTGGCTTTTCGGGAAGTTCCTAGGAATATTTCTGCAGGACCTAGTCATCACCAGGGCAGAGATTCGGGGTCTGAAGCGTGGGCTGATGGCATCGGACGAGGAACCGCTGGGAGTCCACAGATTCTCGGAGTGGATCGCAGAACACGGAAGCGAATTCGGCAAGTCCTACCAGAACGATCTGAAGGAGCGCAAGTACCGTTCACCTTCCGATGGCTGACCTTGTGGACTTACTGACTAGCGTTCATTCCCCGGAATCCATCAATCGTGGCGGTGTCCATCCGCATGAGTGAACGGCAACTCGTGGCGTGACTCACCGATGTTGTCCTCGAAGGGGCTGGGCCTTTCGTAGTGGATCATCGAGTGCAGGATGGTACCAGCCAGCAGCCTGTGCTTTCGGTTCTGCGCGTCGATGCGTTCGCGCGTCGAGTGCTCGATCAAGATAATCTCCTTGGCCAGCGCTTCGAGGTCGTCGACGTTCTCCCATACGATCAGAGAATAGACGGTCTCAAATGCGAGGAACTCATCCATCACTATGTCCGTGTACGTCGCGCTGGTGCGGGTGACGCTGAACACCGCCATCGCAACCACCAGCGCGCTGACCGCTGAGATGGCGATCGGCTGTACGTCCCAACCTAGGATGACCTGCACACCGCCGGTGCCGATGACCAGCGCCACGATGAGGAAGGAACCCATCTGCACCATCTGTGTACGCATCGAGGACAGTTCGCTGTTGGCGGCCAGCGCGACATCCATCTTCAGACGGATGTAGCCGAGGATGCGGTCGAGGTCGCGACCGCGGAGAATCTCCTCTGCGGCCTCCAGGGTCTTAACAGGCGTCTTGGACGACTCGGCGATGCCCGCTTCATCACTCATGGCCGCCCCACCCAGTCGCTGTTCATGAATGGCACACCCTGAGGCGCGCACATTGCGTGGAGTTGGGTCCTCTGTATCAGGAATCGTCAGCGGGCATCGTCGCCCATAGTAGGCTGGCGGACAGGAAGATCATCACCGAACCAAACCAGTCAGGCTCCCCTGGAGCAGGTGAACTGTCGGCGACAGACTGCTGCAGGAACTTGTTCGATACCAGGGTCGCCCAGTCCACCGTGCATCCGGCTGAGAGGTCCACCTGACACCCGTTTGCGAGGCCAATGAACAGGTTGAACAGAAGCAGCAGGAAAGCGAAGGCGCCTGCGAGCACCAGAGCGAGGTTCACCCCCGGTTGCCGTAACCACGGAATCGAAGGGAGTAGATGGGAGAGTTGTGAGTTCTCGGTCAACACCCATGCGCGCAGCCATTCACCGAATCCAGACTCTGTAGAGGACTCGTATGCCACTGGTGACTCTTGTTCCTCATCCGACTCTTCAGACGCAGCCTCCACCGCCGCCGTCAGGTCCTCGTCATCCGACTCATCCACCTCGGGACTGCCATCGTCGGGATTGTAGTCACCCTCCTTGTAGCGCTTCCACAGTTCGGATATCTCCGACGCCGACAGCCCTCGTCCAGAGTGGCCCTTGCGGAACTCGTTCCACGAATCCATCGCACCGGCTGGGCGCGTCTCCTACTTCAAGCGAGTGCTGTGAACGTCTTTGATGCGGCGCTCCGACGAGGCGAGCTCATCTTCGGCGAGGAGGCCTGACGATGCCGAGTCTCTCGCGAACAAGCCTGATCTTTCCCGAGGCGGTCACGCAGCGGACCCCTTCGAAGCCTGATTCGAGCACGGCGCGGGCGTCCGCGTAGTGCTCGAGCCGGACGCGAACGATGGCGGAGTTCTCCTTGAAGTCGTAGAGGCGCCAGTCCTCACCCAGAGCAGGGATGCGTTCCAGAACCCCCTGAAGATCGTCGCGAGTGCTGAACACAGAGTCGACCTCAAGGCCGAGCCAACGTCGCTTGCCGCGGGCCGCCTTGCGCAGTCTGGGCATCGCTCGCTCGCGGCGGGGCATCGGCCTTAACAGGATGGTGCGCCACCGAATCGCCATGGAAGGAGAGGAGAGCCCCCCCGAGGAAATTGTGGGGGAGGAAGAGGAGGAGCCTGTATTCGGGTTGCGCGACCTGCTCGGTACGTTGCTCAACCGGCAGACGCTTCCGCATGTGCTGCTGCTCACGCTGCTCTCAACAGGACTCTTCGCGCTAACACGCATGACCGATGGTGCGTACGAGCTTACCTCGCTCGCCTTCCTATCGCTCTCACTGGGTTACGCCCTCACTGCCGTTCTGACCCGTTTCGGATTCGTACACGACTGGGTGCGCACAGACGCCAGCGGATTGGAAACAACTGGTGGCGTCAAAGGGCTGGCTCTACGCTCGCTCAAGGTCTGGTCCCTGCCATTGCTGCTGTCAGCGCTGATCGGTGGCATAGCGAAGGGAACCGTGCTCAGCGATGATTCGTATGCAACGTGGCCGGCGCTCGGCCTCGCAGGTCTGTTCATCGTCTGGTCCGCTGGCCAGGCAGGTTCGTTCCGCACGGCCTGCTCCTCGTGGCTGGCAGGGGGCAAGAAATCACGCGACAGCAGGCCCGGCCCCGGCGGAGTGGGCGGGATGTTCACGATGCACATGCTCGCGCTGCTCCTGCTCGCCGGGGCGCTGGCGTTCATGTTCGGCTATGGAGCGGGGGACCCGGCAGATGCCGATTTCGACACGCATCTCCGTTGGGGCGGATTCGTGCTGGTAGTCGGCTTGATCCAGTTCGGTATCCTTCGCTGGCTGCGCTCACACTACGAGGCGGCGGCGGTGCACAAGGGGAGCGCACGCTTCGCGCTGCGCTGGGGCATCGTTGCACAGGCGTTCGTCACCTGGCATATGCTGAGCGCGTGGCGGCGGTTCATCGACCCCCCTACGGCGCTGGCGCAGTTGTTCGAAGAGAGCATCCTGATGGTGTTCGCTGTCGTGATGGCAATCTGGGCGCTCTCAAGTCGCGGGGTCAAGAGCGGGAGCAAGCTGTTCACCTCAGAGAACGCCCTCTTCTGGGGGCTGGCGTTCGGCTTCGGTTATGCCGGGAGCATCGCCATGATCACACGGTTGACGGGCGGTGGCCTCGCGACCACCATGGGATTCGGGCACCTCGTGACCGCCGGTGCACTCGTCCTGATGCATCCCGCCGTAATCACCCGCCACAACATCACCCTGACGACAACCTCGGTGGAAGATGAGGACGAAGTCAGCTCTGACCGAACCTCACAGGAGCCGGCATCCGTTGAGCCTGAAAGCGAGCCCGAAGAATCTCAGGACGAGGTGGAACTGGCTGAACCGGATTTAGGGAGTTGGCCAGAGGATGAAGACGAGGGCGACGATTGGGAACTGGATGAGTCGGATTTCGACGAACTGGAACTGCTTGATTGAGTCTATAGACCGCTGACAACAGCGACGACCCTCATCCTGCCATCGAGTTCGTCAGCCATCCTTGCACCGAGGATCACCTGTGAGTCGTCGCTGAACCCGCGGGTGAACGCGTCGGCGACTGAGTTCACCTGAGCGACCGTCATGCGCCTCCCGCCCTCGATCTGCAGCAGACATCCGGATGCCCCCTCCACCTGAAGCCCGGCGAGCGGGGAGGCGAGCGCCGAGCGGAACAGCGCCTCGGGGTCCGTGGCATCCCCCTCAGCTACCAACAATGTGGCCTCTCCGGTGTGGCCGACCACCGCCCTCAGATCCATCAGATCCAGATTGATCAGCCCGACGCGGCCGAGGGTGAGCACGATGCCCTGCACCAGTTCCTCCACCCATGAGGCATCGCGTCGCCAGTCGGACCCGCGCTCCCGAGCCTGCCACGCGAGTCGGTCGAGCGACAGCCGCACGCACACATCTGACGCTTCCTCGAGGCGCGGCAAGGCTGACTCTGCCAGATCGCATCTGGCAGGTTGGTCCTCAAAGGGGGAGGCGGCGACCGATAGCACCAGCGCTCCATTCTGCTTCGCTTGGGCAGCCAGCGCATGCGCGGCACCCGTGCCGGCTCCGCCACCTAGACCTGTCAGCAGCAGCATGAGTTCGACCGGTGCCAGCATCTGTTCGGTCAGAGGCTTGGCGCGGCGCATGTGCGACTCGGCCAGTTCAGGAAGCGCGGCGCACCCCTGCGATGATGTGTCCCCCAAGGGAAGACAGTGTGCGTGGCGAGCATCTTCGAACGACCGCTCGTCAGCATCGACAAGCAGCAAATCAGCGTAGTCAGAGCAGTTGTCGTGGGCGCGGCGCGCCCACAGGCAACCGAGCCCTCCGACTCCCGCCACGAGTATGCTGCCGTCGTGCATGTCTCCACCCGGCGCTATGCGAACCGTTGAACTTTCGGATGGCTCAGTCGTACGTCAGGTATCTTTGGTAGCGTCTGCGCTCATCGCGAGCCCAGGCGTTGTCCGGCTCTCGCTCGAGCACCTTCTCATAGTACTCGACCGCCCTCTCGAACTCGGAGAGATACTTCCCATACAGGTGGCCGAGCACCGAGAGCACAGGAATGCAGAGGGGGTCCTCTTCCTCCATCGACTTGAGAATCTCCTCCGCCGCCGACAGGTCATGCCGCTCCATCAGCGTCTCCGCCTCATCGAGCCGGGCCAGTTGATCGTCGTTCAACTGGTAGACGTTCTTCCACCTTCTGTCACCCACCGACCACACCTTGGCTGACCACGGTGTGCCCACCCACTTCAGCCCTTTGCACATACGGCACTCCAGCACTGGCTTTAGGTAGACTGTTTTCTATGGTGGAAATCGAGGGACTGCGGCGCAGTCAAGACCTGCTCATCAGCAAACGATTATTAGACCGAATCAGGTCGGTCGATTCACCATAGGCAGGGTATTCCATGAGCCGTTTGCCAAGCCGTCTCAGACCGCTGTTGGCGGTGGTGTTGCTGACGCTTCTTCTGGCCGGCGCGAGCCAAGCCCGCCCGGGGGGGATAACAGGAGATGAGGCCGAGGGTGGAACCGACGTGGCGACCACCGGTTGCACATGTCACACGAACAACGCCATCACCCCCTCGAACTCCGTCACGCTCATCCTCGACGGGGTTCCGTACCACTGGGCGGCGGGCTCGGCATACGAGTTGACAATCCAACTCATCGGTGGCCCCTCAATCGACACTTCCTCGAACACGGGCGGCTTCTCGATGCGCGTCAGCGCAGGTGAACTCTCGGCAGCAGCAGGCTTCGAATCGCTGGTGCAGAACGGTGACGACGCCACCACGCTGACACACACGGCATCAGGAGCGCTGACCGCTGACCGCACCTGGATGGTGATCTGGACCGCACCTACAGCAGGGTCAGGTGAGGTCGCCATCTGGCTGGCTGGCAACTCGGTCGATGGCAATAACGCGGCGATGGCACCCGACTCCTGGAACCGTCTGTCGCTGCCACTCGGTGAAGGCGAGGACGATGGGCGGACCCGCACCGTGTTCGCGGGCGACGGCAACATCGCCGCTCCTGAAGCGCACTCAGGTGAGCTCGACCTGCACCACATGGGTGCGAAATTCCGCGCTCACTGGCTCGGTCTGCTCGGCTTCGCTGCAGTCATCTCGGTGATCCTGTTCTGCGGCTTCTTCCTGCGCTTCGGGTTCAGCCGCCACTATGAGGGGCGAAGCAACCTGCTGAAACTGCGCATCAAGCATCTGAGGAGAGGTGACCAGGTATGAGCGACGCCGAGAAACTCGAAGCGTGGAAAGCAGCGCTCGCCGCCCACGTCGACCAGCTCACCGAGAAGCACGTGCGTGAACGACAAGCGGCACCTGAAGCACCGCCAGCAGAGCGGACGAGTACTCCGGACGACGAAAAACCAGAACAGCTGTCACCTCGAACACCACCTGGATGTGTGGAGTTGCCCGAAGAAAATCGGAGGTTGTAAGATGAAGCGGGACATGGTCGTGAAACTGCTGGAGCAGGTAGCCAGCGGCGATGTCAGTGTGGAGGACGCCCGAGCAGCATTGGATGGAGTGGAACTTGACGAGGACACCTACATTTCGGCGCTCGATCATGGTGTGTTCAACGAACCTGATCCGGGCACTATCGTCAGGGCGAGCATGTCTCCGACCGGCGAGTCAGCATTGGTCGTGCTCACCTTCGTCTGGGGATTGGCGTGGACGCTCTACTGGGCAGGGGCAACGACCTACGGGTTGTTCGCTGACTGGAATCAGCAGTTACTCTCATTCTTCTTCGGGATGACGATGGTGACGCTGATCATCATGGGTATCGTCTACCTGAAGTGGGTCATGCCCGATGTCGTCATCGTCAAGCATCGGCGAAACAAGTACATGAGCCAGAAGGACCCTGACAGCTGGTTCGATTACAAGGTGTGAGACATGGCGCGTGAATTCCGACTACGTAAATCGCCATGGTCACCAGAGGGCGAAGTCGAGACGGGACAGGTGCTCGACCGGCGTCAGTTCATTCGCTACTCGTTCAACAGCGCCGCCGGCGTGATCACCGCCATCAGCCTCGGTGCCATCGGCTTCGCTTCGCTGCTCATGGGAGAATCGGGATCCGGCGGGGGCGATTCGGCAATCCGCTTCTGGGTGCCAAAGGGTTCCGAGGACAGTGTGTGGTACGGTGACCAGCACCTCGAGTCGATGACCGAATCGGGATTCAAGGATGAGGCGGGGAGGTCAACAACCGGCATGTCAGGCGCCTCGGGCGTCTGGTCGGGGTTGCCGGTGAATGTCGTCTACATCCCGCATGAGGAGAACAAGAATCTCCCACCGATGCAGAACAAGCCGAGAATCCAGTTCATGGATGGCGTCGACCAGACCGGTGCCATCATCGGCTACGGCGGCGATATGGAGGAGGACTCGGCATATGCCGCGCTCAAGGTGAGCAACAACATCCTGGTCATCTTCGGCCGCTGCCCGCATCTCTGCTGCATCCCCGGCTGGCAGCTCATCGAGAACAACTTCACCGCCGACAACTGGGAGCCGGGCGGCCTCGACTCAGGGGGCAACAAACTGTTCTGCATCTGCCACTCCAGCCGCTACGACCCCACCGTCGTAGAGAAGAACACCAACCGCAACCGCGCCAGTGGGACGGTGTTCCAATACTTCGGAATCAAGCGGACCGGAGGTCCGACACCTGTCGGAATGCCACTCATCCCGTTCACCGTGAACAACGATGTCATCGAGGTCGTCGACTTCAAGGCTGAGGGGATCGAAGCGATGCTCGACTGGTACACATATTGCGATTGAGGGGTGAGTGAGATGATACTGCAATTCTGGTTCCTGTGGCTGTTCATCGCGCTGATTGTAGTGCTAGTAGCCTTCACCCTGCGTAAGGAGAGCGAGGAGATGCCGCGCAAGGAGATTCTGCGCGCTGTCGAAGCATCCACGAAGATGGGGCTGGCGGAGAAACTGTTCCTGTGGGTGTTCTCCTGGCTAGACACCCGTTTCCGCATCCAGGATTACTGGGCGATGAGCCGCGACGCTTACCACAGCATGCACCGACAGATGCCGATGACGCATGCCGAGAAGTACAAACTGCGCATCATCTGGTACTGGTATCCACTCTACTGCCTCGGTGGAATCTCCTTCCTGGCGTTCATCCTGCTGATCATCACCGGCACTGTGCTCGGAATATACTACGTTCCGGGAGGAGAGGGCGACCCGAGTCCTGCCTACGGCAGCATGCAGTTCATCATGACACAGTTGCCGTTCGGCTACATCATGCGCTCGCTGCACCACTGGGGGACGCACTTCATGGTCGCCTCTGTGTTCCTGCATATGTGCCGCGTCTACTTCACCGGCGCCTACCGCAACCCCCGAGAACTCAACTGGCTCATCGGGGTCGGCCTGATGTTCTTCACCATCTTCTTCGGTTACTCGGGCTATCTGCTCCCATGGGATGCACTCGCCTTCGGCGCCGCCACCATCGGCATCAACATGGCGAACTCGACGCCATTGATCGGTGGATGGGTCGCTAGAGCGTTGTTCGGGGGGACCAGCCTGTCGGGGGCGACCGTGACCCGGATGTACTTCCTGCACGTGTTCATCCTGCCCGTCATCGTTACAGCACTGATCATCGTGCACCTGTTCATCGTCTGGGTACAAGGGATAGCGGAGCCACATTGAGGGATAGTCATGGGTTTGATGGACAACTTCGGGCGCATCGCTGACGTCTACATCCGCGAAAAGGAGCAGCTGCGCGACTCTGAGAAGGAGCGCCGCAGGGTGTTCACGGGGCATCCGTTCTGGCCGCACGAGGTGTTGCGTGACAGCATCATCTTCGCCGCCATGATGGCAGTGCTCCTGTTCTATTCGTGGATCATCCCGCCGCCGCTGCACATCTCCGCCGATCCGTTCGCTCAGGCGGGATTCGTGTTCCCTGATTGGTACGTGCTGTTCTCCTACGGATACCTCCGCTGGGGTGAGTACCTGCCGCAGTTCGACATCCCGCTGCCGAGCATCATCGGGAACTTCTTCGGCAGCCCGATCATCTCCTGGAACGCAGGCTGGTGGGGGGCCTTCCTGACCGGATTCCCTGTTGGGATCCTGGCGCTGCCGCCGTTCCTCGGGGGGCGTGCCAAACGGGGTGTGGAAGACCCGTGGTTCGCCACCGCCGGGGCGATCTACCTGGCGCACGTATGGTTCATCTCAGTCTATTCGATCAACATCTTCCTCGACATCTACAACAAGAACCGCTCCGACTACTGCCTGCACAACACGCATGCAGGATTGAGTTGTGGTGTCCGCGAACCGTGGGTGGCCGACCTGTTCAACGCCGCTCCATGGATCTTGACTGGGATCTTCATTTGGGTGACGCTCTACTTCGCGATCCGCTGGTTCCTAGTCACGTCAGCGGGAGCCAGGACGACTCCTCGACTCGGGAAACAGGTCGCCGTGGGCACCTTGCTGGTGACTGTGCTGTTTTCCGCGTTCGCCTGGCCCGTGTATGACAACGGTTTCTGGGATCTCGGTGGGTTCGGCGCCATGGACGACGTCGATGATCTAGCCACGATGCGCGGCCAGCCTTCTGACACGCTCGTGGCCATCGAAGAGGGGCACGACTGGGATGATTTGCAGACGGCCTGCCTGACCTATGCGGACAGTGGAGAGAACGCGGTGTGGGATGACAAGATGTTCAGCGGGGACGATGCCCAGGACAGAGACGATTGGTGCCTGATACCTGCGAATCGCTGGCTCGATTGGACGATTCACCAACCGACTCAGAAACAGATTATCGATTTCTCCGACGCAAACAACCACCAGCAGGTGCACACCGTTGCCGGAGAGGTGACCAGCGGTACGAACGCGTTGAGCGATTCCTACCAGTCCAACGGAACTCACAGCACCAGCCGCACATACGCGATGGTCATCGAGGACCTCGGACTGGAGACTGCCGAGGTGGACCTCGGCTGCACCTTCCGCACGAGCACGCGTAAGGCGGGCGACCACACGCTCGGCCTTTCGGTCAGTGATTCTGCGGGCAAGGTGGTCGCATCGCTGGCGGGCAACCCCGAGGAAGGCTCGACCTGTGTGACGCGCACAGTTCACCTCGCTCCGGGCGCATACACGGTTGACTTCACAATCGATTCCACCTTCAACACCCCGGAGAACTCCAATGTCACAGTCGATGCCTCCTCCTCCGTGCTGGCCTTCCAGCCGCTGTTCCTCGATTCAGACACCGGGATGGCTGTTGACCGCGGCACCACCAACCTCGATGACGCTGCCCTGATGGCGCTGACGGTGGAGAACCCCACCTACCATCGAAACCCGAAGAGCCTCGACGCCAAACTGACCTACTCCCTGTTCATTCCCTGCCTGGGAGTCGGTGCGGTCGTCTACGTCACCATGCGCGGCATGGCGCGCGGCTACGAGTATGAGATGAACAAGTGCTACGGGTGCGACCTGTGCGACGACGCCTGTCCGGTGCGCATGTTCAACGCCTGTGACAAGCTGAACATCATCTACAACACCTGGAACAACGAACACGACGGCGTACCGATGTACTCCTGCCTCACCTGTGGTGCATGCACCAATGCCTGTCCGCAGTTGGTCGACTACGATACCTACGTCGACATCCGTCGCAACCTCGTAGTGGGTGGCCCTCCGGAAGCGGATATCCCCCACTCCGTGCTCTCAGCGGTGATGATCGCTGAGGCAGAGGAGGAGTTCGATGACGACTTCATCTCGGTGGAGGACTACCCGATCGACTCCAACGTCGGTTACTACGGAGGGTGCGTCGACTACTTCGACCAGGAGATGATCTTCAGCCACAAGAACCACGGCGCGATGAATCTCGGTGAGACGACCACGGCGGCGTTCACCCTGTTCGAGGAGGCGGACCTGGATGTGTCATATCTTGGGCGTGACTTCCTCAAGTGCAGCGGGCACGACCAGAAGTGGCAGGGCATGACAGAGGTGTTCGAGAAGTTGAGGGACTACAACCAGAAGAAACTCAAGCAGACCGGCATCGACACGCTGGTCACCAGCTGCGCCGAGTGTTTCAGGACGTTCTCACTCGATTACGAACTCGACATGAAGGTGATGCACACCACCGAGTATCTCATCGAGAACGGCTACGAAGTGGACCTCGCCGTCGAAGATGAGACGAAGGTCACCTTCCACGACCCCTGTCGGCTCGGACGCCACATGAACCTCTACGAGCCACCGCGCGACCTCATCAAGGCTGTCAAGGGTGTGGAGTTGGTCGAGATGGAGCACAACCGCGAGGAGGGTGGCTGCTGCGGAGTGTCAGCGATGCAGTCATGCAACGAGGACAGTCGCATCGTACGTATCGCCCGCTTCGAGGAGGTGCTGGCAACGGGTGCGGACATGATGCTCACCAGTTGTCCGAAGTGCGTGGCGCACTTCGAGTGCCTCAAGTTCGAGGGTGACCCGAGATACGACTTCGAGATCCTCGATGTGGTATCCTTCCTCGCTCGTCAGGTCGACGAGAAGAAGGCCGCAGGGGCTGAAGCAATCCAACTCGGCAGCGAAGAAGTAAGCAGCACTTCGGTCGAAGCGAGCAGCTGAATCAGCGCGAGTGAGCGAGCGCAGCATTGAGAATGGGTGACCACCCGGATGAATCCGAGGATGACCGATGACCACGCTGGATGAACTCGCCGCGCGGCGCCAAGCCGAGACGGATCGAGTCATGTTGATGATGAATCGCATGCGTACCAAGCAGCGCGAAGAGATTCGCGGTGGGGACGACGTGGTGGCGTTCGTCAACGAGGAGGCGTGCATCGGCTGCGATCAGTGCATCATCGTCTGTGACGACGATGCGATCGAACTCTATGACGTTCCCAACCGCTCACCGATCATCGATGTCGACATCAACCGCAAGGCGCGGGTCATCCGCGACAACTGCACCGGCTGCAGGCTGTGTGTGCTCGCCTGCCCTACCAAGGCCATTGTATCGATTGACCGTTGAGGAGGGGAAACATGGCAAAGGAAGAAGATCCGGTCCGGTTCGGGGCTGAGTTCGGACCCTATCGCTCAAGTCGCACCCGCGGTGTCTCCGTATCGACATTCAAGACACTGGTGTGGATCTCCAATCTGGGCGGACTGTTCCTGTGCGTCATCGCCCTCGAGATGATGATCGTGCAGCAGCGATTCTGGTGGGGCCTCGCCGCTGCCATCGCCGGTATCGCCATCGCCCTGTTCCCCTCCAACTACGAGATCACCGGAATGGAGACCCTCGAAGGCGCCGAGGGCGCCGAAGATGAGGAAAGTGGAGTGGAGGACTGAGGGGCGATTCATCTGCTGAGTTCCGCCATCTCGGCAGCCATCCCCAGCAGCGCCAGTTCAGCCACCAGTCCATGCCATCCTTCGGCCCTCTCGAGCAGACCTGCTGCTTCCGCATCGCCTTCGAGGTCCTCGGGAGCGTGGAAGCGACTCGAGGGAGAGTTGAGGTTGGCCATCACCCCCTTGCGGTCGTTGGTGCGGTAGAACCAGGCGCACACCCGGCCACCGGCGCCATACATGCACGGCTCGACCACCGAGTCACCCCAGCGGAGTGCGGTCGGCACCCCCTCCTGAAGCAGAAAATCCTCCGCATCCTGCCCACCTTTCCCGTAGGTGAGGCGATTCAGCCTCCGGTTGGACAGTTCCAGCAGTTCCTCGCCCGAGCCGATCTCTATGATTCCCAGACCATAGGTTCCAGAGTCATTCTTCACGAACATCACCGGCTCTCCTGATATCCCGTGCTCGGCGTACTTCCCCCGAATGTGACCGAAGCATTCGTCCACCTCGGCCGCCAGTTCGATGAGGCAGGTCTCTCTTTCGAGGCACTTGTCCTCGGAGACGATCCAGTGCGTTCCGAGCAGCCATGGATCGATTCCGATGAGTTCGGCGGCCTCGTCGATGAACGGTTGCACTGCGCGGAAGTGGGATGACTTGCGCCGTTTGTGCCAGCCCATATCTTGAGGTGGTGTGACGGGAATATCACCGAGTCCAGTCAAGGGGCCGGAAGTCAGGTCGTTGTTGAGCAGCAGCAGGTCAGGGGTTGCACCCTCAACTGAGATTCCGTCGGCCGTCTGAATCACCGCTGAGAGGAGCAGTTCTCCTTCGTGGCCTTCGAGGGCGGAGTGGCCGACGAGTTCAGGTGAGCCGATGGTGACAAAGCGGCCCTTCTGGGCGAGCATGTTGGAGAGCACGCGCAGATTCTCGACATAGCCAGTATTACGAGTATGGCTCTCAGGCCAGATGTGGATGTGCTTCGCTTCCGGGTATTCACGGTCGACCCAGGCGACCAGACACTGGGAGAGGTCGCGGCGGTCCCGCCTACCGATGTTGTTGAAGCCGGCCGGAAAGGCGTTGGCATCTACGGCGGCGACCTTCCAACCGGCGTCGCGCACGTCGATGGAGCCGTAGATCAGGTCGGGCAGCGCGGCACGCTGGGCGGCGAAGAAATCGGTGAGGGCGGGGCGGGCGGCCTCGAGGCGCGGCTGGAGTTGCGCGAGCAGTTCAGGTCCACTGAATTCTTCCATACGCATCTCCCTCAGTCGATGTCATCCAGGAGGGTCATCAGGTCTTTGCCCTCTCTGCCAAGACCACCGTCCACCAGATGCAGCGATTCGAACAGGCGCAAGCCGATTGCCATGTCCGGCTGCTTCTCCAGCATCCTCTCCAGCCTCGGGTGGGATACTGCCCATTCCTGCGCGCGCGGCCTCAGTTCTACCAACAGTTCGGCGAGCAGGGTTGGTGTGGTTGCGGTGCCTGCGGCGAGTTTCGGGCGGCTGACGATGTCCGGGGGCAGGTCGGTCAGGGCAGCAGCGGCGCGCAGGGCCAGTTTCTCATCTCTGCCCCTCACCCGCCAATCAAGCGGCAGGGTGTGCGCCATCTTCCGATGGGCTCTGCCGAGGAACGGCACGCGCACCTCCAATCCGTGCGCCATGCTGTGGCGGTCGACCAGGCGCAACTGGAAGTTGCTCAACTGACCGTGGTCCAACTCGAACTGCAATGTTGACTTGAGGTCAGAGAAATGATTCTCAGGATCGTGGTCGAGCGTTCTCCACGGCTGGCCGGCTCCCACGAGTGCACCTCGCTGCGGCTCGGGATCCAGCATCGCATCTGCAATGGGATGTCGGCTTGACATCAATCTCCCGCGTACGAGGTCCCGGTGAGCAGGCAGGTCGCGGTAGCGTGGATAGCCGCCGTGCAGTTCGTCCGCTCCTTGGCCGCACAGTCCAACCTTGACATCACGAGCCATGTGCTCGAACAGCGGCTGAAAAAAGAGTACGGAGATGTCCAGATCCTCGCCGTGCCAGGCGAGTGCGGGGAGACTCTTCCAGAACGAATCCTCCTCGAGAGTGCTGGTGTGATGGCCTAGGTCGAGGGCGGCGACAACATCCTCGGCGGCGCGAAAGTCAGGATTATCCTCGCTTTCAGCAACCGTCCAGCATTCCGGGACCGGTTTCCCAGTAGCCTTCGCCGCCCGATGGGCCAAGCCCGCGACCATGCTGGAGTCGAGTCCGCCTGAGAGGATGATGCCGAGCGGCACATCGGACATCAGGCGGTCCTCGACCGATTCGCACAGGCTGTCCAGCAGCGCTTCGGCATCATTCGCTGGATCCCAACTCGCTGCCGGCTTCACCTCGTCACGCGAGTAGCGGGCCACCCCAGTGAGCACCGCGGTCCCGGATTCATCGAGCCGCCACGTCTCAACCGTGCCCGGACGAACCTGAGACACCCCCGCAAACAGGCTGGTCTCATCTAACGGATATTCGTAGGCCAGCCGGGCCACCATGGCTGCCTCATCCATCACTGGCATGTATTCCGAATGGTAGCGGAACGCCTTCGCCTCAGAGGCGAACAGCAGGGTCCCGCCATCCGCCTGCGTGCGCAGCAGCGGTTTGACGCCGAGCGGGTCACGGCATAGAATCAGTTCACGATGGCGCGCATCCCAGAGTGCGAAACCCCAGATTCCATCGAGCCGTCTCACCCATTCGACATGTCGGGACGCCTCACCACCTGCTTGCGCAGCGCCTCGGGAGCGGTTCACCCAACCGACGCGGACGCCCTTCGAAGCCGGACCAGGAGGGGTGGTCGGGGCTGGAATCGCTGCCGCGTGCGCCGCCAGTATGGTCTCAGCATCACCCTGCGTACGCCACGGAAATGCTTCCTCTGCCGCTCTCAGTGGAACCTGATTGTAGATCTCCCCGTTCTGCACCAGCCAGCAGCCGTGTTCCGAGCCGATGGGCTGGTTCGATGACGCCAGGTCGACTATCGAGAGTCGCGAATGCCCGAGCGAGCAATCGTCGTCGGCCCACGTGCGTACGCCATCAGGGCCGCGATGCTCCAGCGAGCTGGCCATCCTGTGCACAAGGTCAGCATCCCCGCCACCCAGAGAGCCAGTAATGCCGCACATCGAACCATTCGAGTGGGCGCTGGCTTTCAAACCCTGCACGAGAGAGTGAGGGGGTGTGCATCACCAGTAGACAACGCCGATGATCAAAGTGGCGATGAGAGCGATGGAGTAGGCCAGCAGGTAGAGGCTCTGCGGGGGGGCGTCGTCGTGGACGTTCTCCTCGGTATCCATCGGTCGGGCCACCTGAAAACGGATTGTAAAGGTATTGACAGCGCCAACAGGAAGCACTGCAACTGCGGGTCAGAGAGTACGACTCACACGATCCACGGGTGCAGCAGGAGCAGCAGGGTGAGCGGGATGAGCACCATCATCCCGTTGTCATCGATCCACCGCAGACGAGGCCACTCTGCAGCGACTGTCAACGGGGCCATCAGCAGAGCCAGCCAGAGTGGGGTGCCGAGCCAGAATCCACAACCAACCCAGACAAGCGCGCATGCCACGACTCCAGCGATGGCGACCGTTCGTGGGGCGGCATCAGCGCGGCGCAACTCACCCATCAACGGATCGACGAAGGTGAGCGACCAGACCAATGGTAGTCCGTATGCCGCCCCTTTCAGGCCCGCTTGGGGTGCGACCAGCAAAACCAATCCCACACCGATTGCACCCCAGGCGAGCGCGCTGATCTGATGCGCCTCGTATTCTCGCTGCCCGACGATGGTGAGGCCGGTCTTGAGACGCACCA
>CALCOR010000291.1 GCA_937897085.1 uncultured euryarchaeote
AAAGACGAGCCGTGTAGCCTAGCGCCCATGCGCAGGCACATGCTGGCGCTCGTTCTGCTATTCGCCGTGCTCTCGCCAGTGGTACAGGGCTCCCCGCTCGAGACCGGCCTGGGAGCTCCGCTGCCTGACGATCCTGATGCAGCGCCGATCACCAACGGTTACTCTCCAGTCATCCGCGCCGCGTTCGCGCGGGTGAGCGACCTCGATCGTTACTCCACCGATGAACTGGCCACCGCCAAGTCGTGGGTGGTGGTCGGCCAGAATGCCATGGGTCAGCCCGCTCCAGACCTCGCGGGCGCGTGGATAGTGGATGTCGATGAACTCGGTGGAGTTGACTCTGCGGCTGCACGGGTCGCGGCTCTGCAGGCGGCGGGAGCCATCGAGGTGGCCTATCCGCTGGTGGAACGGGAGATGAGCAAGAAGATGATTCCGAACGACCCGCGCTTCGGTGACCAATGGCACCTGCGTAACACCGGACAGACCAGTGGAACTGTCGGCGAGGATGTCAACATCACCGGTGTGTGGAACTCGACGCTCGGCACGGGCGTGGTCATCGGCATAGTCGACGACGGACTCGATACCGATCATCCAGACCTGTCAACCAATTATCGTGACAGTCTGGATTGGGACTGGTGCGGCAACGACGGCAACCCCAACCCGGGCAACAACGACCCGCACGGCACCTCCGTCGCTGGAGTCGCCGCCGGGACGGGCAACAACAGCATCGGCGTGTCCGGTTCAGCACCTGACGCGGATCTGGTGGGTCTTCGCCTGATCTCCTGCGGGTTCTCGGATTCTGATGAGGCGGGCGCCCTTTCGCACAACCGCCAGACGATCGACATCTACAGCAATTCGTGGGGTCCATATGACGATGGTCGGAGAATCGAAGGCCCTGGACCGCTGATGCTCGCTGCGATGGAGGCGGACGCCTATCAGGGCAGGGGGGGACTTGGCAACATCATCACCTTCGCTGCTGGCAACGGCCTTTCGAGCAACGATGACTCGAACGCCGACGGCTGGGCAAACAACCGCTTCACCATCGCCGTGTCCGCCACCACGCACTACGGCGACAACTCATGGTACTCTGAACCGGGTGACAACATCCTCATCGCGGCTCCCTCTGACGGAGATGGCGAGGGCATCACCACCACCGACGTCGAAGGTGGCCAGGGCTACTCAAACGGCGACTACACCGACGACTTCGGCGGCACCTCCTCGGCCACACCGCTCGTTTCCGGGGTGATTGCCCTGATGCTCGAGAGCAACTCCAACCTCACCTGGAGGGATGTGCAGCACATTCTGGTCGAGACGGCGCGGGTGAACGACGCCGGCGACTCGTCGTGGGACGTCAACGGAGCCGGATATGATGTCAGCCACAAGTACGGCTTCGGCGTCATCGACGCGGGGGCGGCGGTCGGACTCGCTCGCAACTGGACGACGGTCGACCCTGAACTGAATTACACCAGTCAGCTGTTCTCGCCGGGAACCTCGATTCCTGACGACACCGGCGTAGCGGTGAACGAGAGTGTCTATGTCAGCGATGAAATCACACTGGAGATGGTCGAGATCTACGTCGACATCACACATTCGGCGCGGGGAGACCTAGGAATCACGCTCATCTCCCCATCAGGCACGGAATCGACGCTCGCCCGGGAGCATAACGACAATGGCAACAACTACGCTGACTGGGTGTTCACCAGCACGCACTTCTGGGGCGAGCCATCGCGGGGAAATTGGAGCATCGAGGTCGAGGACACCGACTCGGGCGCCTCCGGCACCTTGGACTCCTGGCAACTGATGCTGCACGGGATAGATGAGCAACGGGACACCGATGGAGACGGGCTTCTGGATGATGACGAGACGAACATCTACCTGACCGACCCGGACAACATCGACACCGACGGCGACTCGCTCGGCGACGGCGACGAGGTGCTCAACCTGTCCACCGACCCGTTGGATTCCGACACCGACGACGATGGCCTGACCGACGGCGTCGAGGTGCTCGTCAACGGCACCGACCCGCTGAACAACGACACCGATGGAGATGGGCTGCTCGACGGGCCGGAGGTGATGTTCCACCACTCAGACCCATTGGTCTATGACAACGATACGGACAATGACACGTGGTACTGGTTCGACGACTGCAACGACACCGACCCACTCATCAATCCGGTGGCTGCCGAGAGGCTCAACGGAATCGACGACAACTGCAACGACTGGGTGGACGAGGGTTTCAACGCCACCGACAGCGACTCGGATGGGCTCAGCGACTGGGCGGAGTACCATGTGCATGGCACCAACCTCTCCCTGTGGGACACCGATGGTGATGGCCTCTCAGACGGAGATGAGGTGAACGTGCATGGATCCGATCCGCTCACCTTCGACAAAGACACCGATGGTGATGGATGGTACTGGTTCTCCGACTGCGATGACGAAGACCCCAGCCGGAATTTGGGCACCGAAGAGGAACTGGATGGCTTCGACAACGACTGCGACGACCTCATTGACGAGGACTTCCAAGGGATGGACAGCGACGGCGACATGCTGTTCGACCTCGATGAGTACAACCTGATCGGCACCGACCCGTTCCACAACGACACAGATCGCGATGGACTGCTCGACGGCGAGGAGTTGCTCTACACGCTGACTGATCCGCTGTCGCCGGACCTCGACGAGGATGGCGACGGTTACCGCTGGTTCGATGACTGCGACGACAACGACTCGGCGCGCTCGCCGGATGCCAACGAGACCTGGAACTGGATCGACGACGACTGCGACGGCGAGGTCGACAACGGAATCAATCGCTCAGCACACATCTTTTTCCTTCCCGGCGAAGCTGCTGGTGTAGTGACAGTTAACCTGACACACCAACCATTTGAGATGGCCGTCTGGCTGGTCAACGTCTCATTCGGAATTGATGAACTGGTAAATCAGACTGAGATCTCATGGATTCTGAAGTGGCCTGATTCTCACGTAACTGAGCGGGAGTGGGGAGTTCTTTCCGACGGGGATAGTGGAGATGGTCTGTTCGATGAGGCATTCGGTTCTCACATCTCAGCCATCGACTGCTCCGAACCTCTAGCCTACGACTTACTGGAACATACACTCTGCGATAGGCACAACGAGACTGTCGAGGGATGGGCGTTGACGTTCCAACTCGTCGACGGGGATGAGGTGGTGACACTCTCGACTGATCTCTCCTTTGAGGTGTGGAACCCGCCGCCGCCAGAGCCCGAGCCAGAGGAGAATCAGGAAGTCAGCGATGATGAGACTGATGGGAACGTCACTAGCACGGGAATCGGAGGGCTGTCGATGCCCAACGAGGTGGTGATCGGACTCGGCGCTGTGTTGATTTTCATGCTGTTGTTCATGCTCATCACGCGAGGACGCAGGCCTCCGCCCGCTCCTATCCAGATGCAGCGACCCAGCCTCATCGGCCCGCCAGTCAAGTGAGTATATCCCAGCCGAGGCCGAAGGCGGCTCCGACCAGCACGATGGCGATGGCGATGCCAACGAGCGCGTAGGTCCAGATGTCCGTGCTGCGGTTGGCCCGTTTCTGTTCCTCGGCTGTGGTGTCCATCCGCAGGTCAGGTCGGGACTGGCGTTCGCTGCGCGCCGCCTCGATGTCCGAACCAGAACTCTCCGCCATGTCGCGCAGCCGCTCGAGCGACTCGTCTTCGAGCATCGAGACTACCTCCTGAGCCTTCTTGCTCTTCTCACGAGCCTCGTCATCAGGGCTCCAGCCGCGCTCAGTCATCTGCCTCACCTCGGTTGGGAACTTGAACATACAAGAGAGTGACGGAGGAACTCACTGCTCCTCTTCCGCCGCTTCCTCTTCAGCCTCGGCTGCCGCCAATTCCGCATCACCCATTGCTGGATGGGCCCAGTCACGCTGCCATTCCGCATCGACGGCACCGCCAGACCAACTTCCCTCGATGGAGATCTCGTCGACCTCGGCCTCCTCGCGCCATGCAGGATCTCCTTGGCTTCCCGAGACTATCAATCGATTCTGGGCGTCTAGTTGCCGCTTGACCAGTTTGACGCCGCGGTTGATGGGGAGCAGGTGACCGACCGGAGTTCCAGCATGCACGAATGGATTGTTGGCCGTGCAGATGAGCAGACCGCGCTCTGGGGAGACGATGTCAACTGCGACACCGGGCTTCTGTGGGTCCACTATGCGCCCGATGATATCACCCTCTTCAACGAAGGACCCGGGCTCGACGCGCATGTCGATCAGACCCCCTTCCTCAGCCCGCAGCCAAGTAGAGCCGGATGCGAGCAGCCGGAAGCGGGGACGGCTGGGGATTCCAGGGAGTACATGCAGGCTGCGCAGTGAATTGAGCACCCCGTAGACCGCAACCTGTACCGCCTCGTGGTGGGTGACGTTGGCGCCACCTCCCTCGTAGGTCAGGCAACCGATTCCGTTGTCGACAGAGACGCGACGCAGCGTGCCGCGCGGCCCCTTGGAGTCGAGGATGACCTCGACGCCGAAGGCACGGGCGAGTTTGTTGCTCTCGGGATGGGCAAGGTCGGCGCGCACCTGAGGCAGGTTCGAGCGGCCGCGGGCGGCGGCGTGCAGGTCGATGATGTAATCCGAGTCAGAAAGCAGCAGGTCCCAGATGCGATTGGCGACTCGCTGGGTGGTGTTTCCATCTGGGGAACCAGGGAATTCACGATTGAGGTCGCG
>CALCOR010000292.1 GCA_937897085.1 uncultured euryarchaeote
CGTCTACCAACCCTAGGCAAGGAATGGAATATCCAGCCATGGGCAGGCTGCAGGTGCTACTCAGGAGAGGGGCTCGGCCGCCTTTTCCCAGTCGCCGCCATCATGCGACCTTGAGAGCAGCAGGAACAGTACGAACGAGGCGACGGTGGCGATGTGCGCCATAGTGCAGAAGGGGCATATTACCGGGGCGCTATCGGCGAGAACGAGTTCGACCAGCACGAGCCAGGCGACTGCGGGGAGGCCGAGGCCTGAGAAAACGAGGCCAGCCTTGATCCAGGTGCGGTTCCAGTCCTCCGTAGGAGAGAACAGTAGCGAGAGGGCGATGAAGCCGAGCACGGTGAAAGCCAGCAGCCCGAATATCCCCCATTCGACACCCAGCAATGGCACCTCGTTCCAGCGACTGTCTCCTATGAGAGCGTGACACCCTTGCACGGTGCAGGCGGTGCTCGCTCCGGCTCCGAGCAACTGGCGATGGATGACCCATGTCCATGTTGAGGCCAGCAGACCACCGAAGATGACCACGTTCAGACCGAGCAGCATCCGGCGGGTGTGCGGCCATTCGGAAATCGCCTCAAGTTTGAGCACCTTCAGAGGAACGCGGCTGACAGGTGCAGAGATCAAGCAACCTGCTCCGATGATGAAGGCGAGCACGTAGAGCATCGGGTCGAGTTCGTGAAGCATTCAGGAACCACCGCCGAACAGGTTGTTCATCGCCACTGGAAGCCCGCCCTCCTGCTGGTCATGCTGTCCCATGTTCCATGCTACCACACCGTTCGGTTGCAGGATGATCGCGAACGGAGTGGACGACACATCCCAATCAGACTTCTCACTGCCATCTATGTCGTTGAGGTAGGTCCAACTGTGCGCTTCTCCGGGGCGGGTGTTGCAGTTCTTGCCACCGTTGCAGCCGTTGTAGTCACTGCGCTCTTGGAAGGCAATGATCTCTTCTGGACTGGTGGACCACCCCGGGATGCCGAGCGAGATGCCGACGGTGATGAATTTCACGTAACCACCGAACTGGTCGTGCATGATGCTCATCTCCTCCCCCTCGGTCCAGCAGTGACCACAGTCGGTGTCGATGAACTGGATGACGTACCACGAGCCCGCCTCACCTTCGACCCAGTCCCTGTTGATATCGTCATAGAGGACGAACTGGTCGCCCCAATCGGCATCGCCTGCGGCATGGGACGGGGCGCTGAGGTTCGGTGCGAGTTTCCCCTCCTCAGGACCTATGTTCGGTGCCTCGGAGTAGATGATCAGCACGGCGAACATCACTGTGAGCATCCCCATCACGCCGAACGCCGCCCACAGTCGTCCGTCACCACCCTCATCGCGCAGCAGCGCGCGTCTTTGTCCGTTCATCTGCACGTCAACCGATCTCCTCGAAGAGCACCTTCGTGGTGTGTCGCACCGCTCCCTCTGAATCAAACTTGGGGGTGTAACCTGTGGCCTCCATCCTGCTCGCATCGAGCATCGCTTTGGGCACATCACCCGCCCAGCCGCGGTCCCCGCCGGTGTACTCTATGCTGACATCCTGCAAGCCAGACCCCTCAACGACGATCTCGGCGATACGGCGAACGCTGCAGGTGTCGCTGCTGCCCAGGTTGTAGCAGTTGATCGGCTCATCGGCCGTAGCGACGAGATGGAGCATGGCTGCAGCACAGTCGCGGACCTCCATGTACGATTTCTCCTGTCGACCGTCTCCGAGCACCTCGAGTCGGGTGGGATTATCCTTGAGTTTGTGGATGAAGTCGTAGATGACTCCGTGGGTGCCGCGCGCGCCGACGATGTTGGCGAAGCGGAACAGCCAGCCTTGCAGGCCGAAGGTGCCGATGAAGGAGGTGATGAGCGCTTCGGAGCCGAGTTTGCTGGCGCCGTAGAGTGAGATGGGGAACAGTGGGCCGTAGTTCTCCGGAGTTGGCATCTCGGCCGCCTCGCCATAGACTACTGAGGATGATGCGAATGCTATCTTCTGGACTCCCGCCACTCTCATCGCCTCGAGTACGTTGTATGTCGCAACAGTGCCCTGATTGAGATCGGTGTCGGTGACGCTGGTACCGAGCCGGATGTCAGGATTCGCTGCCAGATGGTAGACCATCTCGATGCCTTCCATGGCCCCCTTCACCTCCTCGAGGTTCAGCAAGTCGCCGATTACCAGATTCACACCTTCACCATGGTGAGAGAGGAAATCACGGCGTCCGCTCGACAGGTTGTCGAACACCCGCACCTCATGCCCCCTCTCAAGCAACAAGTCGACGAGATGCGAGCCTACGAAGCCCGCTCCACCGGTCACGAGACAATGCATGGTGCGCCCGCCGACCGACCGCCCCCCCTTGACCGTTGCGCGCCTGCGTGGAGCGGCTGTGCTGCCATGGTTCACTTTCAGCGGTCTCCCCAGGGGGGAGCAGTGTCACATTCAGCGCGAAGTGGTCAGGGGTGCCACCGAATCTGACTTGGACCGCCAGAGACAGCTGGTCAACTCGGTGCTCACGACGATGAACACAACTACGACTAGAAGCGCCGGGAATGTGATGAAATGACAAAAAAGACACAAACCGAAGAGAATGGAAACCAGACCGAAATGGACATGCCCGACTCACTGTTGGTCGGCTACGTCCGCAAGAGCAACGCCGGGGGTGCGCTGAAGATCTCGATCAACACCAGCGCCTTCCAGGACTGCTCGACCTACGAGACCAGCGATGGCCAGACCTACGTGCCGCTCGTGATCAGCATGAACGCGGTGCGCCGCGTCATCGATGGCGAACGTGCCGTAACGACCGTCAGCCAGCTTCAGGACAACTGATGCTGCCCCCCCGGCGCGTCCGAGCCAGCAGGCTCGGGCGTGCCACACCCGGGTTTCTCTGTGCCAGCCAATCTCTCGCCCACAGGCGCATCAGGTGGTATGAATGTAAGATTCGAACCTGTCGGACTGAACAACTAAATATCGCTCGCGTGGCGAGAATCATCGATGCAGGCGGCTTCTGAGGAGCCTGGCGCGACGCGCCCGAGCGGACCCATCATTGCGGCGATGCCCCTCTACAACGAAGAGGAGACCGTCGGTTCCGTCGTGCTGCAAGCGAAACGCCACGTTGACAAAGTGCTCTGCCTCGACGATGGTTCATCCGACGCCTCCGCGCGCATCGCCCGCAAGTGCGGGGCACAGGTGCACCAGCACCGCTACAACCGCGGTTACGGAGGTGCGCTCAAGTCGATTTTCACCATCGCACGTGAGGAGAACGCAGAGGTGTTGGTGATCCTCGACAGCGACGGTCAGCACGACCCCGACGACATACCGGCTCTGCTCGCTCCGATACTCGATGGCAGGGCAGATTTCGTCATCGGCTCGCGGTTCATTGACGGAGGTGGCGGAGATGACATGCCTTCCTATAGAAAGCTGGGCGTCAAGGTGATATCCACCGCATCAAACATGGCTAGCAATCTCGGAATCAAGGACACCCAGAGTGGTTATCGCGCCTTTAGCCGCCGAGCACTCAAGCGCATCAGGTTTGAGCAGGAGGGCATGGAATCAACCTTGGAGATGCTCGAGGAGTGCGCCTCCAACGATCTGGCGGTTCACGAGGTCCCGACCGTGGTGCGCTATGATGTCCCCAAAGGATCACGCTTCACCGCCATGAGCCACGGATTCACGGTACTCTCGTATGCGTTGGTCAGCCTGTCACAGAAGAAGCCGCTGATCGTGTTCGGCGCCCCTGGAGCGGCTCTGCTCAGCCTCGGTGCGGGCATCGGCATGCGCGCCCTCAACAGCGTCAACCAACTTACAGACGGGACTGTAACATTGGATGTGGGTCCTGGTCTCACGGCAGCCTGGGTCGGCATGCTGGGAATCTCGCTGCTGTTCACGGGGGTCATCCTGCACGCCGCCCGACACACCTTGCGACGGCTGTTGATGGCCGACTTCGGCATCGAATGATGCCCTCGTATACGCACCCGCAGCACTATCGTGCTGCGAACGCTTGATGGAGGGCCTTGAGCCGCGTCCCTCCGATGGCATCCGATTCCGATGATCCCGCAGCATCAGAACGAATCAAACGGCTGCTGACGGGATTGAAGGCAAACCCGGTGTTAACCAGCTTGAGCGATATCTCGGGCGAATTCAAGGTCGTCACCGACGACATCGGGGCGCGGATGCACGACTTCACTGAGAATCAGGTCGACCGCTTCTACCGCGTCCTGCTGCGCTCACCCGGCCCGATCGTGGTGATGATGGTGCTGCTCACGGCACTCATTGGTAAGGATGCGCTCGATTTCGGACAGCAGATCAACGGCGATGTCGAGATCTACCTGCCAGACGGCGCCGAATCGACCGAATTGCTGCTCGAGGTGCGCGAGCAGTGGTCGACCGACATCGTGCTGCTGTACATCCACACGAACAACGCCATCGCCGACCCGGCGATTAGGGGAACCGAGGACATCACGGATGTGGCCATCCTCAAACAGATCAGTTTCCTCGAAGGTGATGACGACAACAAGGCCGAAGGGCGCTACGCCCGAGGAATAGACTGGTCGAAGGAGGACCGCGGCCGGGAGGACGGAGTCGTCTGGATTCTGAGCGTCGCCCAATTGGTCAAGGAATCTAATTCCGCCTCAGGAAGGTTCGCCTGCGCCACCGAACGCTACGCGGTGCCGTTCACCAGCACGCAGGAATGCACGGTGGCAGGGCAGGACCCAAGAGAGGATTACGTGATTCCCGACAACCAGGAAGAGGTTGACAACATCATCGACAATCTCGGCAGCGCGCTCGAGAGTCTGGTGGTCGACACGAATGGGGACAACATCAACGACACCGCGGTCATCGTGATGGGAATCCGTTTCGAGATGCAGGGTACGGACATCGACCCCCGTACAGACCCCTCGGGAGATGCCATTCAGGATCACAAGGCGTTCCTGATGCACCTGAAATCGGTGCTCGACGACTGCGCTGAAAACCCCGCCATCCGCCAGGCGTATGACAACCCCGACAGCGATCCCTACAACGACGCTCTGTGCGCCCGCGACTACGCCGGCCTGAGGCTATCCAGCATGAATCCGGAGCGCTGGGATGAGTTGCCCACCCGCCAGGCGATCACCATCACCGGCCTCACCCCTGTCCTGCACGACGTCTCAGACGCGATCTACGTCGCCCTCGAGGAGATGCTGCCGCTCAGCCTTGCCTTCGTTTGCATCACGATGATCGTGTTACACCGCAACCCGAAGGTGCTCATCATCTGCGGGACACCGATCGTGATGAGCCTCGCGGTCACCTTCGGGGCGACCGTGCTGCTGGACATCATGCTCACACCGATGATTATCGCCGCAGGCCCCATCCTAATCGGACTCGGCGTCGATTACGCGTTGCATCTCATCAATCGTATCGAAGAGAACCGCAACAAGTTGCTTGAGGAGAACGCGGAGGAAGTGTGGAGGGCGCGACGCGACGGAGATATTCCAGAGGTGATCGATCCATGGGACCCCGACCTGTACCTCAAGGCGACCACACAATCCGTGATGACCACCGGACACGCTGTACTGCTATCGGCGATCACGACAATCGCCGGATTCAGTGTGCTCTCCTGGGCATGGCTCGTACCCATCCAACCGATGCGCACCGTGGGAATCACGCTGGTGCTAGGCATCACCTGCACCTTCATCTTCAGCATGGTGCTGGTGCCCACGCTCGGATGGATGGTACGCTATCAGAAAAAGGGCGGCAAGCAGGCTGAGAAGGTGTGGGCGCGCATCGGTGAGATACCGGTGCGCGGAGTGGCGTTCGTGCTGGTCGGCACTCTGTTTTTCAGTATCATTGGTGCGGTCATAATGGGCGATGAGTTCGGCAAGGAAATCACCGCCGGATCGAATGAAGTCCCGCCTGACCTGGAGTCATACGAGGCGCTTGCTGAGTACTCGCGGGTGTTCGAGGGTGGTCAGACGAGCATGTTCATCGTCGATGCGACCGAACGAGGCAGACGCAACGACACAGCTCCGATCCGGGACATTGGTGTGCTCGACGGCATAGAAGAGATGCAGACAGAACGCATCGACAGGGTGGCGAACACTACCAGCATCAGTCTGGTAACGTTTCTCAAGGCAGTTCACATCAACGTCAATGTCTCAGGTGTTGAACTGTATGACCGCAGCCTGTGGGAACTGCTGCACTCCCCCTGCTGGGATGATGTCCTGCAACCCGAATGCATCACCAGCGGTGATGCGGTCATGACCACGCTCACGACACGTGATGCGATGGTCAACGTCGCCTTCGACACCCTCTCGTTCGAGGTTCGTTCGATGCTGATGAACGAGCCTGTGCCGAATCTCGGCGAAACGAAGACCCTCGTCTACGTCAACCAACCGTACATCCGTCTGTCATACGCCGGGGAACTGCGCATACTGATCGACTCATACCTCGTAGATGGGATTGGTGTCGACGGAGTGAGTAACTCCCTGCTCACTGGTGGGCTGCCTGTCTCACTGGACATCAATCTCGGCATCCACGACGCGCAGACAGACGCCACCATCGCCACGATGATCGTGCTGCTGATCGTGATGTGCTTCCTGTTCAGGAGTCCGCGCCTGGCTTTCTTCACCATGACGTCTGTGGCAGTGGTGGTGCTCTGGCAGCCGCTGCTGATGAACCGAGGCGACGTCAACGTCAACGTGTTCACCGCCATGGTCAGTACGATAGTGTTCGGCATAGGAGTCGACGACTCGATACACGTCATGGACCGGATACGGGAGGAAGGCGAGACGCCGGGTGGCATCGTCAAGGCGGTAGCGCGCACTGGCCAGACGATCTTCGAAACCACCGCCACCACCTGTGCTGGACTGGCTGCTGGGCTGACCGTCGCCATACCCGCCCTGAGGAACTTCTTCCTGCTGATGATGATGCTGATCTTCCTCGCGCTGCTCACCTCGGCGATCCTGCTCCCATCGCTGCTCGTTGCTTGGCAATCCATCAAGGGTAAACTGACCGGAGAAAGTCACTGGCAGGATTACGACGAGCCGGTTCAACTCGCCAGCTCCGCCACTCTAGATGCTGAACTTGACTGATGCCCCCTAATGCGACATATTGAACAGGGGCCGCTCGCTGAGCGAGCGAGTGGGTAGCGTGCGCATGCGAGAGCGAAATCGAGCCGGACTCCTCTCGCTGTTGCTGTTGCTGCAGGTCCTGCTCGTCAGCGTGAGCCCCCCTGTGGCCGCCGCCACTGGCAATGAATCGGTGAGCATCGCCGCCGACGCCTCTGAGTTCGACTCAGGACAGTCGATTGGCTGGAACGTGACTCTCGCCGGCCTGGACGCCGGTGGTTACACGCTCGTCACTGAGTTCTACCAAGGATACTCCAACAACGGAACCCTACGCAATGCCAGCAGCGTGACGATCCCGCCATCGGGCAGCACTCAGGTCGTGAGCGGTTCCATCTTCGGTTACCTGGTGTGGAATGACACATACGAGTACACTCTGAGGGTGGAGTTGTGGGATTCGACACAGACGAACCTACTGGCCGTGGACGAGGTCGAGATGGTAATCTGGCAGCACACCATCCCGATTTCACCTTCGAAGTTCATCGTGTTCGGGGACTCGTTGAGCGACATGGGCAACGCCTACAACTCAATTGCCAGGCTCCCTCAATCCCCCCCCTACTGGAACGGGAGGTTCTCTGACGGACCCGCCTGGGCTGAACTGGTTTCACAACAGATCGGTCTGACCATCTCTCACGGAGGCGGCTCGGGAAGCGGGACCAACAGGGCGTACGGGGGAGCGCGCTCAGGTGGAGGATACACCAGTTTCGTGATACCCAACACCGGAACTCAAGTCAACGAATACACCAACAATTACTGGTTACAGCAGACAGATTTGGCCGTCATATGGATTGGTGGCAATGACTTCCTCGGAGGGGGGCAGCAAAACCCGCAGGTGGTCGTGAACAACATCGCCGACCACGTGACGGTCCTCAACCAGAACGGGGGGCAGCAGTTCCTCATACTGGACATGCCCTCTCTAGAAAGGACTCCCAACTACGCGGATGAGAGTGACAGCGACAAACAGGCGATGCACGCTCGTATGCTGGATTACAACAGCCGGCTGGCGAATGACATGGCCGCGCTGTCAATTTCGCTCAGCGTCTCCATACAGGTTGTCGCGATGCTGGAAATGTTCGAGACCATGGTCAGGAACGGATCGTTCTACGGAATCACGAATCCGACCGATAGAGCTTGCGACAGCGGTGAGGGGTTGTGCGAACAAGGTGACGCGATAGTGCCGAATCCCGAGGAATACATCTTCTTCGATGGCCTGCACCCCACGGCGACGACACAGCTGTTGGTTGCCCACTACGTTCTCGAGCAGATCAACACGCCGGACACCGACGGCGACGGCGTTGAGGATTCAGCTGACCTCTGCCCCAGCACACCATTGGGAGATGCGGTCAACCACCTCGGATGCCGACTCGCCGACCTCGACAGCGACAATGATGGTGTCAACGACGCCGACGACCGCTGCCCCAACACTCCTGACGGTGCCACGGTGGACCAGGACGGATGCGCTGAGTCGCAGAAAGATGACGACGAAGACGGCGTGATGAACGATGTCGACTCCTGCCCGAACACACCCATCGATGAGCAGGCGGATGTGAACGGCTGCAGCGCGTCCCAGCGTGACACGGATGGCGACGGAGTCACCGATGACATCGATGACTGCCCGGGTACCGACCCCGGTGCCGCGGTGAACGTCTACGGGTGTGCAGACAACCAGATGGATTACGACTGGGACGGGGTGATGAACGATGTCGACATCTGTCCATTCACCCCTTCGGGTGAGTCAGTCGATCCCAACGGCTGCTCGTTGAGTCAACTCGACACTGACGGGGACGGCGTCACCGATGACAATGACACCTGCCCGCTGACCCCAGCGGGAGAGATGGTCGACGCCCGTGGGTGCTCGCTGTCACAGTTGGATGGTGATGGCGATGGCGTCTCCGATGCCCTCGATGAATGCCCACTGACACCCGCGGGAGAGGTGGTCGATGAGCGCGGATGTGCCGCCATGGAACGTGACACCGACGGCGACGGCCGGATGGATGATGTAGACGAGTGCGTCGACCTGCCAGGCTCTATTCGTGGCTGCCCGATACTGTCTGTGAAGGTGAGCAGCGAGCAACCTGAGACGACAGACGCATCCGCACTACTCAACGTCACCGCGTCCTGCGAACAGGGATGCAACATGTCACTCTCAATCGCTGGTGAGCCGCTCACAGATATCGCGGATGGCGAGAGCGTCACGGTGCACGTCGAGCGCCCCACAGACAAGTATCATCTGACTGTGGAAGTGCGCATCGATGCTGGCAGCACTTGGGCGAGCAGTGAGGAGGAGATCAGTTGGCCGGTACCTGATGTCCCACCCGAAGATGTGCAGCAGCCTGGACCACAAACTCCCGATGACGGGTCTGATACCGGTTCGACGAACGGCGAACAGTCCACTGCTGCTGATGACAAGGGCTGGCAGGCCTCCGGAAGCATGGTACAGCTTCTGATGGCGGCATTCTTCCTGGTTTGCATCATCGCCGTATTGGGGGTAATCATTCGGCAGAGCCGCGGCACTCGGACACCCAATCCGGAGGATTGGTTCTCGAGTCCTGTCGCCTCCACGGTCGAGGTCGAGCGGGACCTGCGCACTGCCGTACAACCGGTGGCGCCGAATCCTGAACTTTTCACACAACCCGCCCCTGCACAGCCTATTCCTGAGCAACCGTATCCCGCGCCTCCAACGGAGCAGCCCACATCAGACGGGTTGCCGAGCATCGAAGGGCTGTTCGACTGAGTTCGTTATTCGATTCAGAACTCTGAGACAATTGAGATCATGAAGAAGGGTTACACTGGCATAGTTGAATTGGGGAGCAGGGAGTAAGCCCCTTTCTGTTCACCGAATGGCTGGTTGCATTCAACTGTGCGTCCTACCCGTTCCTCTTCAGCGCGCCTCAACGGAACTGTTCGGACTTGCTCCGGCGGGGATGCTCGTCTCAGCCAGCGGTGGGCAACCTCTCCCTCTCGGGTTCACTGTACACACCCATGCCGGTTCGTTTCTGCTCCAGAGCCGACCCTCCCGGGTCTCTGGCTCTCGCCAGACCGCCTGCGCTGCGGAGAGGGGACTTTCCTCAGTGTCGAACACTGTCAGCAACCCTCCTGCTCCCGCATCTTCGTCCGGGTCGACGGTCGCTATCAACCCGTCGCATGCTCACAAGTC
>CALCOR010000293.1 GCA_937897085.1 uncultured euryarchaeote
GTGCTGAGCGAGCGACTTGTCGGGTGCAGAGTCCACGAACCGTTGTAGTACAAGGTGACGATCACCAGTCCGAGCGGCTGCGTGTTGGGTATGGTGTAGTTGAACAGTGCCGTGCCATTGGCGTCGGTGGTGTTCTCTGAAGACATCCAAGTGTCGTGGAACATGGCTGACACACTCATGTTCGCCAAGGAGCGGAAGTTGTCGCTCTCCTCGACCAGGCGCGCACCGAAGTTGACCGGGTCACCGCGGGTGATGACAACCGGGATGAGCGGCACCGGATTCTCGAAGGTGGTCACGCCGATGACGAGGATGTCCTGCTGCCCTGCACCCGCCAGGTAGAATGGGCTGCTCCCGTTGAGGACCGAGACAACCACCGTCTTGTTGCCGCTGGTGATTCCATCGCCCAGCGGGTCGGTGGGAACGGACAGGTTGAACGAGCCGTTCGGCTGAGTGGTGAATGAAGTGACCAGAATCTCACTCGTGTCGTTGAAGAAGTACACCTCGATGTCCACCGCTCCGATGAGCGGTCGCAATGGGTCGTTGCCATCCGTGACGTTGCCCTCGAGCATGAAACTCTGCCCTGCTGTCACGTTCGCAGGCATCGAAATGATGTCGACCGAACTCGGGACCTGTACCGTGACGTTCACGAACGTCTCATTCCCAGTCCAGCGCTGACTTCCGGGTACGAGCAGGTCTGACTGGTCGTTGTCCATCGATACGCGCACGTCGTAATATCCGGGGTCCATCGCCAGTGGAACCTGCCAGTTGAAGAAGGCGAATCCGTTGGAGTTCGAGGTCGCCTGACCGATGCTGGTGTTGCTGTTACCCCAATCCCAGGTGAAGTTGACGATCTCCCCGACCACGAGGGACATGTCGGCTACGTCCTGTACGGTGATGTTCAGTTCCAACGGGTTGCCCGCCTGGACGACGACCACCGAGCGATTGGTGGTGAGCACCAGTTCAGATTCGATACCAATCCAGCGGTAGATCGAATCAGTCTGCCCATAGTACGAGCCGGGGGCGCTGCTGTAGATGTCCCAGTCGGTCGTCAACGTCAGGTTGTAGGCACCTGCGGGAAGGTGGACGGGCATGTTCACAGTAATCGAATAGGTGCCGTTCCACGGAAGATTCGTGCCATTGCCGATGGGGATGATGATTGGCATTGGTGGCTCTCCGTTAGGTCCAGGTGGTCCAGTGCCAGGAATCACCAGATTGAACTGCATGTTCGTCCCGTTGAGTAAC
>CALCOR010000294.1 GCA_937897085.1 uncultured euryarchaeote
CATCCACGATAGAAACTTCGCAGCGCCATGAACAAGAAACTGCTTGCTGCACTCGTGCTGCTCTGCCTGCTCGGATTCGGCCTGAGCACTGTGGCAGCTGATCCCGATCTGAATTCAGATACCGAGACCGTCGACATCGAGAATTTCGCATTCAGCCCCAACGTGGTCGAGGTGCTGGAGGGAACAACTGTCACTTGGACGAACCTCGATGTTGACAACCACACTGTGACCGCAGATGATGGTGCGTTCGACTCGGGTCTGCTCGCACAAGGTGAATCCTTCTCCTACACCTTCGATACACTCGGCACTTTCCCCTACCATTGCACCCCGCACACCTCGATGACTGGGGATGCGGAAGTGACTGAGCTCTCCGATTGGCTACCTGGTGAGGAGGAGACTCCCGGATTCGGACTCCTCGTCGGTCTTCTCTCGCTCTCGGTGGTCGCCATCGCGCTGCGCCCGCGGGATTGAGTGACGCTTGCGCTCGCGTCGTTGAGTCTAAACGCCCGGCGCGCCCATGTGCCCCCCGCTCAGAGCGGCGAGCACGAGGTGAGATGTGTGCAGGAGAGCGACCTCATCTACGACTGGAACGTCGTCGACTACGAGTTCGAGCGTGACGAAGCGGCGCACCCTCACCCAATCTGGTTCGACGACGAGACGCTGCGCGACGGGCTGCAGAGCCCCAGCGCGCGCAACCCGACCATCGAGCAGAAGATTGAGTTGCTCAGCTACATGGAGCGACTCGGCATCCAGAAGGTCGACCTCGGACTTCCCGGCGCCGGTCCGTTCCACATCGGACACATCGACGCCATGCTCTCACACATCGTGGACAACGGCTACCAGATTCGGCCTGGCTGCGCGGTGCGCACCGTCGTCTCCGACATCGAGCCGCTGGTCGACCTGCAGGCGAAGCATGAGATGCAGATCCAGGCGAGTGCATTCCTCGGAACGAGCCCGATCAGGCAGTTCGCCGAGAACTGGACGATGGAGCGCATCCTCTCGACGGCTGAAGAGGCAGTGACGTTCGCCGTCGACAACGACATCCCCGTGATGTTCGTGACCGAAGACACCACCCGCTCCAAACCGGAGGATATCAAGCAGGTCTACACACGCGCCATCGAACTCGGCGCCGATCGCATCTGTGTGTGCGACACCTGCGGGCATGTGACTCCGAACGGTGTCAAACAACTTCTCGGATTCATCCAGAATGAGGTCATCCCGGACGCGGGTGTGAGCCGGAGCGACATCGAGGTCAACTGGCACGGGCATCAGGACCGAGGACTCGGGGTAGCGAACAACCTGGCTGCGGCCGAGGCAGGGGCGGATGTGATCCATGGAACTGCCTTGGGCATCGGAGAGAGAGCGGGCAACGCACCGCTCGACCAGACATTGGTGAACCTGAGCCTCATGGGGGTCATCGACAACGACCTCACTCTGCTCAACGAATACATGCTCAAGGCACACGAATACGTCGAGGTGGCCCTTCCGCGCAACTATCCTGTGTTCGGTGACGACGCTTTCGAGACCGGGACCGGGGTGCACGCATCAGCGGTCATCAAGGCGATGAAGAAGGGCGACCATTGGCTGGCGGACCGCATCTACTCCGGGGGTCCCGCCGGGGATTACGGGCTGCAGCAGAAGATCCGCGTGGGGCACATGTCGGGGCGCTCGAACATCGTCTGGTGGCTGAAAGAGAACGGCTACGAGGAGACCGACGAGCTGGTGGCGCACCTGTTCGAGATCGCCAAGAACCAGCGCCGTTTGATGCCCGACGAGGATGTCAAAGCAGCTGTCGAAGAGTTCCTCAACGCATGACCCAGCACCAAGTGTCGAGGCTCAAGGAATTGACACTTCATTCGTTGCCAGTGAGAAATCATCCCACAGAATGACGAACGCGCTCCCTTCGGGCAACATCGAGAGAACCTCACCAGCGGTGTACAGCTTCATCAGATTCAGATTGTCAAATCCTCCTGGTGTCGCATCCTCCGGATGATGGGTCCAATTGTGCACATCGAAGAGGATGGTTTCGTCTTTCTTGACCAATACCTGCCCATGCTCAGCATCTCCTTCCACCATCACCACCTGTAGCGTGAACCAGGTGTGGATGGGGACTGACTCATCGGATGTCTCAGTCCAAACATCATCCCATAGGAGGGTTGACGGGTTCTGGGTTTGACCCTGCAAGGCCCATGAAAGGGGCGTATTCGCTGCTGCCTCCTGCTTGTTGATCGAGAGTGTGATTCGAAATGCATGTTCTGTCTGGGCTTTGTCGTTCCAGAATTCAGCGATCGTCATCCAGGTGAGACGACCTTCGGCTGGTGATATGAGGTCGAAAGCACCGGTCAGATTCACACCGATGCTGTAGGTGAAATGAGTGAGGTTGTGATTGTTGGTCAAGGATGTGGAGACACGCCCTTTCTCCCCCTCGTTCACGTTCGCTTCAGCAAGACGAAACTCAAGGACATGCCCCCCTTGATGTTCAATGATGCTAGCGCTACGCTGACTCGCGTTCCCTCCTTCGTAGAAGATGCGAAAGTTTCCGAACGAACCGTTGTCTTCCAGATCAGATTCCCAATCAAGTCCGTCTGAACCTATGATGTCCGCATACTTGTCATTCACATCGATAATCGACACATCGGGCTCGAAACTGGATGTGAACACATGCTCCGTGAATCCGGGATCAGGTGAATCCTGGCCACCTCCAAGGCATCCAGCGAACAGGAGGAGAAGCGCGACGGTCAGCCCGAAGAGTGCTCGCATGGTCTCCCACTCATAGGGCGCTCTATCAAACGATGTGGTGATGATGAATGTCAGATATGTCGGGCACACCCCACCGTCCACCTAGGCATTACGGCTAAAGACGAGCCGTGTAGCCTAGCGCCCATGCGCAGGCACATGCTGGCGCTCGTTCTGCTATTCGCCGTGCTC
>CALCOR010000295.1 GCA_937897085.1 uncultured euryarchaeote
CGGTCCTCGACCTTGATGATGTCCTTGCCGCCGTGCTTCGAAGAGGGGACGTTCATCACCAGGCTGACCGGATTGGATTGCGAGCCTGTGATGCGCAGCATGCGCAGGACCTGGAGCGCTTGGCCGCCGGGGACGTGGTCGATGACCGTGCCGTTGCAGATGGCGGTGACCCTGCGCATCTCGCTCATGCAGTCACCTCATCGGGAATGTCCGCGTCGAGCATCCGGCAGAGCAGCGCCATGCGGGCGACGACGCCGTTGGCGGCCTGTTCGAAGTAGAGCGCGTGCTCCGTGCCGTCGATGTCCGAGTCTATCTCGTCCACGCGAGGCAGCGGGTGCATGATGATCATCGAGCCCTTGGCACCACCGAGGTCGGACTTGGACAGTTGGTAGATTCCAGCGACCTTCAGGTACTCATCATCGTCCGGGAAGCGTTCCTTCTGGATGCGGGTCATGTAGATTACGTCGGCAGTCGCCACCTGCGCTTGCAGGTCATCGGACACGGTGATGTCACTGCCAGCCGCCTTCAGGTCGTCGACGATCTCGCTCGGCATGCCCAGCGTCTCTGGTGAGACCAGCGTGAGCCGAGCGCCGAACCGTGCCAGCGCGTGTGAGAGGGAGTGAACCGTGCGGCCGTATCTGAGGTCACCCACGAGCGTGACATCGAGGTCGAGTCTTCCGTGTGCCTGCTTGATGGTGAACAGGTCGAGCAGCGTCTGCGTTGGGTGATGTCCGGCACCATCTCCGGCGTTCACAATCGGGATGGTGCACGCATCGGCGGCGTACTGTGCGGCACCCTGGCGCGGGTGGCGCAGCACGGCGAGGTCGCAGTAGCCGTCGACCATGCGCATCGTGTCGTAGAGCGTCTCACCCTTCGACACGCTGGACGAGGCCAGCGCCCCGAGGTTGATCACATTGCCACCCAAGCGTTTCATCGCCGTCTCGAAGGACATGCGCGTGCGCGTGGAGGGCTCGAAGAACATGTTACCCAGAAGTTTGCCTTCAAGCAGCGGGAGGTGGACGTCTCCCCGGGCCACAGGAACGAGGCGGGCGGCGTCATCCAACAGGCCGATGATATCGTCGTCGGACAGGTCATCCATGGTGATGAGGTCCCTCGACATCTCCTTCGCCAACGGCCGGGGCACGCACGGCTCTCATATGCCTTCCCCCGAGCGAAAACGGACCGTTAGGGGCCGTCACGGAGGGCCGTCGCTTTCATCAATGGCCGGCGGGTGGGGCGGCCGATGCTCATCACGAGGACGCCATTGCGTGTGTCTTTCTGCGGCGGCGGCACGGATCTCGCGGCCTTCTACCGCGAGCACGCTCAGGGAGGAGCGGTAACATCGCTGGCGCTCGGGCGTCACATCTACGTCACCGTCAACCAGCGCTTCGACGACAGCGTACGCATCTCCTACTCGAACATGGAGATCGTTGACGACTTCGAGGAATTGAAGCATGAACTGGTGCGCGAGGCGATGCGCACCACGGGTGTCACCTCCGGTGTGGAGATCACCACCATCGCCGACATACCCTCGCGCGGGACCGGCCTCGGCTCCTCTTCGTCGGTCACCGTCGGTCTGCTCCACGCCCTGCACGCTTTCGCCGGACGGGCTCCTGATGCTGAGCAACTCGCTGAGGAGGCGTGTCGCATCGAGATAGATGTGCTCGGTGGCACCATCGGCAAACAGGACCAGTATGCGGCGGCGTTCGGGGGCGTGAATCAGATCACCTTCCATGCGGATGAGTCAGTGACCGTCAGCCCACTCACTCTCAGCGACGATGTGCGGGCGGCCATACCCGGTTCTTTCTGCCTCGTCTACACCGGGAAGACGCGCCAGGCGGGCGACATCCTCGTGGAACAGGCGGCGAACACCGAGGCGCGCATGGACCAACTGGTACGCATGCATGGAATGGCAGGTGAGGTGGCCACGGCGCTGGAAGCGGGTGACTTCGCCGCTGTCGGCACGCTGCTCGACGAGGGGTGGCGGCTCAAGCAGCGCATGGCGAGCGGCATCACCAGCACTGGCATAGATGACCTGTATGCGCGCGTGAGAGAGTTGGGCGTCACGGGCGGAAAGCTGCTCGGCGCGGGTGGGGGCGGCTTCATCCTCTGCCAGACCCCTGAGGGTGTGCAGCAAAGGCTTGAGAACGAACTCGACAACCGAATGCTGTCGCTAGAGTTGGCAACCTCCGGTTCCACGGTTCTGTTCGACGACAGGGATGGATGATTCACATGCGCCGCTCCGTTCTCCTGCTCACCCTGCTGTTGCTGCTGTCAAGCATCGCATCCTCGCTTCCATATCCCGTTCCACCAATTTCTGGTGCACTCGTGACCGCGTCTGCACCGCCGTCCTCAGGAGTCGACCTGATCGTCACCGACGAGAATTCGGCTCCGGTGCAGAACGCGACCGTCGAGATGTTCGACGGCGTGACCGGAGTGCGCATCCTCGGCCCGGCTGACATGCCGGGTCGGAGTCGCGAACTGTTCAGCGGACTACCGCCTGGTCCGGTGCGGCTGCACGTCACCCATTCGACCCATGCAGATGGCTGGGGATTGGGGCAACTCGACCCCGACCAGGATCTCAGCATGACGATCGTGCTGACCAGCCTATCGGGGAATCTCGAACTGCAGACCGGCGCCGATGCGCGGCTGTCGCTCGCTCTTTCAGGGCATCAGCAGGATCTGACGGCGGTGGCCAACGAGACCGGCGTCGCCGCACTGGCTGTTCCTTCGGGTGCAAGCGGATGGCTGCTGGCGGACGCGGATGCGGGCTCGAGCCTCGTACGCTGGAACGGTTCAGCCAACATGTCCGCCCCGCTGAATGGGACGATGCGGTTATTCGGCTGGTCTGACGATGTCAACGGTAGCGGCACCGTGCTCGCTGAGCACAGCGCCTCAGGCCGGCGCGAGGTAATCTCTTGGAGCAGCGAGATCGACCTGCTCCTGCCGCGCACCGATGAAGGCGAGTGGAATCTGTGGTCGGTGTTCGATGGACAACGCAGCGCGCCCGTCCTGACTCTTCAGGACAACGGCACGCACGACATCTCGGGCTGGCTGAACGGTAGCGGCAGCGCACCTGAGCAGGTGACCGGGGATGCGCGCATCACACTCGTGGACGACCTCGTGCGCGGCGAGCAGGTGAACGCCACTTGGAGCGCCAACATCTCACTGCCGCTGGATGTCGGCACCGCGCTGCTGCCCGAGCGCTCCTACGGACTGCGCGCGCAGGTCGACCGCTGGATGGGCGATGGCGATGGCTCAGTATCCGCTTCCGAGGCCGCAAGCCTGGCGATGATGCTCTCGACGAGTGGCTGGGGGCAGAGCGGTCATTGGCTGCTCTACGACGAGACACCCTTCAGCCCTCAGTCCGAGATGAATCCGCAGGGTCTGGCGATGGATGGTCTGGTAGGTCCAGTCACCGCTGTTGGCGGAACATTCGGATGGTCGGAGAGCGGGAACCTGACCGGCTGGTCCGGTCAGTCGAGCGTTCGTCTGCTGTGGTTCCCCGTGCGCGCCGATGCGCTAGAGAGCATCCCGCTGCACGTTGACCTGCCCGACGGCTGGGAGGTGCGTTACAGCCCGCAACAACAACTGCTGGAGGGTGAGACATGGTCGTTCTCGATCATACGAGCGAACTCCCCGGTGACCGGCACCATCTCGGTATCGTTGGGTGAGAATCAACCACCCGTGGCTGAGGGCCGGCTCTATGCACTCTCAGGCAACTCCGTTCCTTACGACACGAACGTCACCTTCGACGGCACGGGATGCAGCGACTCGGGATTCGGCGAACTCGACCACCTATGGGAACTCAGGGATAACGGCACTATTGTCCACACCGCCGTAGGAGACACGCTCACAATCGTCCCACGGCACCTCGGGTTCGAGATGGGTGCAACCCTCAACGCCACTCTCACCTGCACCGACGGCCAAGGGCTCTCTGGTGTATGGGAGGGCGAATGGTATGTCGATGGCACACCCCCGACGGCGGAGGTCAACGGAACGGAGGACATGATGCAACCCGGCGCGGTCACATTCTTCGAGATGCACCTCCTCGATTCATTCATTCTGGATGCTGGCTCGTTCTTCTCAGTGCTCGCTACCCCCGTGGACGATTCCGGAGAACAGGTGAAGGTGACCTGGCGCTCCAACAAATCCGAAGGGTGGAACCATGTTGACTACTTCTTCAACGACCAGTTCAACCAGGGCCCCGATGTCAACTGGGCCCAAGACCCGCTCGAAGAGCGCCACAAGCAGCGCAACCTCACGGTCTGGGGCCTGAGCATGGAACTAGAGGACACTGCTGGCAACATCTTCGTGAAACACTGGGACATCACGATGAACGACACAACCGCTCCCACGATCACCGCCGAACTGTTGGTGGACGGGCTTCCCTACGGCGATGAGAACCCGGCACGCCCGGACAGCAACCTATCGATCGACCTGTCCGAGACGTTCGACGACATAGATGCGATCGAGAACCTGATCTTCTCCATCGATGTCGACGGCATCGCAGTCGTGCAGTACGGCAACTGGGTGGACGTCCGCTTCGTGGACCTGCCAGCGCTCGACGTGGGCGAGCACCAACTGCGGGTGCAGTGTGCCGACCTGGCGGGAGACACATCCAAGCAGAATCTGCGCGAGTTGATCACCAACCCGGTGGTGCACCCATTGGAGGCGGCGAACCTATCGATCGTATCAGTGGAGATGGAGGGGACCCCTGTGCCCGGCGAGTCGGGTGTGCTGCAGGTGCAGGTCAACAACACGGGTGCCAACTCGGCCATGTTCACCATCTGCTACGGCGATGTGTGCTCTGACAACTTTTCGAGCACCGTGGCCACCTTCAACGGACATGGCAACGCAACCTACCCTCTGGAGGTCCCCTCATTTGAGAATGGCCGCATCTCCATCAACCTCATCTGGGTGGACGAGGGCACCGGCGCCAACGGCAGTCAGGTGTTCGAGAGTGACCTGAATGTGACTCCTGCATGGGTGGACAACGTGCGACTGCTCTTCTGGGTGGCGCTCGTGGGTGGAGGATGCTGGCTGCTCGTGCGCGCGTGGCTTGTTGGGGACACTAAGGGCAAAGGGAAAGCACCCTTCTGACCCTCTTTCCAAGGGTCCGGGACGGCGTCGGGTTCATTGGGCGGGGGCATTGCTGGCCGGCTGATGGCGGATACGGCGGATGTCGAGTCGCGGCTGGCTGCCACGCTCGCCAAGCAACGTTCGCAACTGGAGACGCTCGGCATAGTGGCGGCGCTGGCTCTCGTCGGCTCAGCCGCGTGGTACGTCTGGCCGGGCGTGGAGAGCACCGTTCCGCTGATGCCCAGGCTGGGCCCTGCAATCGTGCTGCTGCTGTGCGCGTTGGCGATGCAGGACCTCGTCGACTTCGGGCCGCGGCACCGCTCCCGCCTCGGAGCAGCCACGGCCATCGCTTGGCCCCCGCTACTGCTGCTCGGCATCCGCGCCTTCGGGGACACCGGCTGGGTGCAGGTCGGCAACCTGCTGATGCTCCCGCTGGCAGTCGCCGCCTTCGAATTCTCAAGGGTCCAGCTATCCGGGGGCATCCAGGCACTGCGCTATCGCGGCCTGATGGGCGCCACCGGCGGTATGGTGGCGTTGTCTCTGGTCATCTCCGAGGGCGCTGAGTCGGAACTGATGATGTCCGGTCTGCTGGTCGTCGCCCTGGCGTTGTTCCGCGCCGGCATGGATGTGTTCGGCAGTGACAAGGATCGCCCGGAGCGCCGCCGCTTCAAAGAGCAGCGCGACGCGCTCGAGAAGCGGGTTCTGCAACTGCGCGCCCAGGACATCAAGATCGACCAGGCAGCCTCGCTGCTGCAGGCGGCGACCGAGGTCGGATGGAACGACCCCAAGGAGGGGGTCGCCCTGCTCGCCACCGCCGCCGACGACATCGAGCGCACGCTCGCGCTGTCGTCCGACATCGCCGACATCCTCGCCGACGCAGTTGCCGCCGTCGAGCAGTCAGAGGAGGTGGCCCCCGAATCCAAGCGCCCGCGGAACTGCATCACGCTCGGCGAGCGGGAAATGGAGCTAGGCTCGCTGCGCGACGCCGAGCAACTATTCCGTCAGGGCAAGAAGCGGGCCGCCGACATCATCGAATGGTGGACGCCCGCCGAGGAGGCTATCTCCGAGGGCAAGCGGGCGCTGGACGGCTGCGCCGGCGAGCAGTACGAACCGGTACGCCGAATGCTGCAGGAAGCGCAGGATGCGCTCGAACGCGAGGAGGCGGCCGAGGCGGCGGAACTGGCGTCAGCCATCCCGCAGCAAGTGGAGGCGATGAGCGAGGCCGGTGAAGGAGCCGAGGAATCCCTCGAGGAGGCACGCAGAGCGCTCGAGCAGGCGAAGGGCATCGATCAGGATGTGTTCAACGACCGTATCGAGCAGGCGGATGCCGCGCTCGAAGCGGGTCAGTTCTCGATGGCTCGGGGATTGTCTGACTCGGTGATCAGAGAGGTCACCCGCGAACGGGAGGCGATGGTCGAGGTACAGAAGGCGCTCAGGCAGCAGAAGAAGCTCCGCGCCCGCTGGGAGGGCCGTGACGACGCTGATGACTGGGAGAACCGCCTTGAGGGGATCAAGGGGGCGCGCAAGGAGAAGCAGTGGTCGCACGCCGCCACGCTGCTGGAGCGGCTCACGAATGACCTCGACGCCACCCAGGCGGCGCACGGCGAAGCGACGGAACTGCTCGACTTCCTTCAGGGCGAATGGAGAGCACTCAGGAACCAGCTCGAATCCAACGGCATCAAGGTCGACGATTCCGAGCGTCATGCCTGCGAGGGCACCATCGGTGAGTCCGTGGTGTCCCTTGGATCAGGTGATGTCGAGGCCTGTCTCGCCAAACTCGGAGAGGCGGACACTCAGATGGAAGCGCTACGCCGCCGCATCTGAATTGACGTAGTGGGTAGCCTGTGCTCAGCGGCGCAGTAATCTGTTCAGGATTATTCACTTGAGACGAACGATTGATGCTGGTCTCGTCGACTGATCTCAGCGGAGATTGCTCCGATGAAGTCGGCCAGAGGTATTCCGTTGGATTGGTTGCCTGCACGGTCGCGGATCGAGATGTTGTTGTTCGTCGCCTCCTCGTCGCCGATGATCAGCATGTAGGCCGGCCGCATCTTGTGATGGGTGCGGATCTTCTTGCCGATGGTCGAGTCGCTGTCGTCGACCTCGACCCGGATCCCGTTGGCCCTGAGTTCAGCAGCGACCTGCTGGGCGTAGTCGACGTGCTTCTCGGAGATGGTGAGGATGTGCGCCTGTGTAGGGGAGAGCCAGGTGGGGAACTTTCCTGCGAAGTGCTCGATGAGCACGCCCACGAAGCGCTCCATGCTCCCGAACGGTGCTCGATGTATCATCACCGGCCGGTGCTTTTCGCCATCTGCGCCCACATACTCGAGACCGAACCGCTCGGGGAGGTTGGTGTCGACCTGCACTGTTCCCAGTTGCCACTCGCGACCCAGCACATCCCGGACCACGAAGTCGATCTTCGGTCCGTAGAACGCAGCCTCGCCCGGCTCCTCGGTGAACGGCACCCCTAGTGATTCAGCAGCTTGTAGGCAGGCTGCCTCGGATGCTTCCCAGCCGGCGGCGTCACCG
>CALCOR010000296.1 GCA_937897085.1 uncultured euryarchaeote
AGACTGCGGGAAGCAGTTTGAACTGGACACCAGCAGCGACGATGGTCGTCGCTGGTGAACTCTACAACGCGGGTCACATCACCTACATGCGTACCGATTCCACACGCACCAGCGGAACTGCTCGAGCGAGCATGAAGGAGTACATCGAGCGCACCTGGGGCGCCGACCATGTCGGAGCCGGGGTGCTGGGGCCCAAAGCGAAGGGGAACGTTCAGGACGCGCACGAGGCGATTCGTCCGACTCGGACCGATGTCGTGGAGCCTGAGGGGCTCTCCAGTCAGCAGTCACGCCTCTACAAGTTCATCTGGGCGCGCTTCGCTGCCAGCCAGATGACCGACTCGCGCTACGAGAGGATCTCCCTGAAATGTGCGGTCGACGGCTTCGACCGCCCGATGGCAGGCAGCATCTCATGGCGTGTACACACCGGCTGGGAGGCTGCGTTCGCAGACATCAGCCGCCAGCAGCCGCGCACCCAGCCACCAACATTCGACACCAGCGTGGGCGCGCAGTTTAATCTCGATGACATCGATGACAATCCCGAACTGGTCGAGGATGAGACGAAGCCGCCACGGCGCTTCCGCCAGCACACGCTCGTGGCGGAGATGAAGGAACGTGGAATCGGCAGACCGTCGACCTACGCCACCACCATCGCCAAACTTCTCGCAAGGGAGTACGTCAGCACAAAAGATGGTTCTCTCATTCCCACAGAATCCGGCAGACTGCTGTGGACTGAAGTGGCTACGATGTACACGGAATCAGCCGACGGAAATGGCGCGAAGGTGGCATTCCTGTTCTCCGCGGCATTCACTTCGCACATGGAGGAACGCCTTGACCTCATAGAGGAGGGTGGGCGCACAGGACCTTCTGTGTGGCACGGTTTCGTCGCCCACTTCAGGCAATTGCATGGATTGGCTTTGGAGCAGAAACGGAGCAGGCCCACACCCAACCAAGTGCGCAAATTCCGTCAGGTGGTCAGCAGACGCACGGAGGAAGAAGTGAGCGAACTGCTCGGTGGAAGGGAAGTCGAGGAGTTGAGCGGCGCTGAGATCAGCAGCCTCATCGGCCAGGAGCTGGAGAAGGGCTCACCCCCAGCGACCGAGAAGCAGACGAAATATGTGATCGGCCTGTGTGAGCAACTCGAAATCGACCTCAAGGACGCACTAACCAAGGTGAAACTCGAGGACATCGATGATCTGACCATGGAGACCGCCAGCGAATTGATTACCCAACTGCGCGAGATTCAGGATGAACTCCCGCGCCCTACGAGTGTGAAACAACTCAAACTGATCGAAAGGGAAGTGGGGAAGGCTGAATTGAGTGAACAGGAAGGATGTGCACTCGTGAAACTGAACACCTACGATGAACTCACAGGCGGCCGCGGTGGAACCGCCAGCGAGTTGATCTCCATCCTGCTGAAGCGCAACAACCCCGGGGGACGCAAGGGGCGTCGTCGCCGCAAACGGTAGTCGCCGATATCCCTCTTTCTTCCGCTGCTACGCGAAAGCGTGCGGAAAACTGTGATATCGCTTCCACTCACAGGAGTAATCGATGAGCGAGGCTGCACACTCTGAGTGGGATGTCGTCATCGTCGGGGCGGGACCCGTCGGCGGTTACCTAGGTCGACAGTTGTCTCGCTTGGGAATGAGCGTGCTGCTGCTCGAAGAACACCGCGAACTGGGCCGTCCGTTCCAGTGTGCGGGGTTGGTGACGCCCGATGCGATGGAACAGGTGGGGCTTGAGAGCACCATCCTGTCATCTGTATGGGGTGCGCGCATCCACAGCCCCAATGGCAGGTGCGTGGAGGTCGGCTCGCCTGACCGCATCCGCACTCACGTCGTCTGCCGCAAGCTGTTCGACGAGGCGTGCGTCCGTCAGGCGATCGACGCCGGCGCCAAGGTGTGGCTTCGTGCCAAGCCTGTGGAGGCCTCTGTGACAGAGAACGGTGTTGACCTCAAGGTCTCCCGAGCGGGAGAGATTCACTCGATCCGTTGCAAACTGCTGTGCGGGGCGGACGGTGCCCATTCGTGGGTGCGCAGAACCTTCCGCATGGGCCGTCCGAAGGAGACGATGATCGGCTTCCAGGTGGAACTCACGGGCTACGACGGTTACGACGACCGGCTGGAGATGTTCACGGGCAGCGAGGTTGCACCAGGGCTGTTCGCTTGGGTCATTCCGGCCGGCCGCGGCTGGCGAGTCGGCGTCTGGTCCCGTCCTGGGGACCTTGACGGTCGCAGTTGCGAGGACCTCATCCACAGACTTCGCACCCATCCGCTGTGGGCGCACCGTTTCGAGGGTTCGCGTGAGGTGGCCCGCTACTGTGGCCCGCTCCCGTGTGGCATGGTCGCCAAGCCTCTGCGTGCCAGACTCGCCCTGTTCGGCGATGCTGCTGGACTGTGCAAGCCCACGACCGGAGGCGGCATAGGTCCCGCTTTCGACCAGGTGGATCTGCTGGCACCCGCTCTCGCCGCTGCGGTCGAGAAGGACGAACTCGACGAGACGGCGATGCAGCGCATCGCCAAGCCGCTCAAGAGGATGCGCAAGGAACAGGAACGGGCCCGCATCCTGCGCGATCTGTTCCTGACGTCGTCCGACGACGACGAGTTGGAACGCACCTTCACCGCCTTCTCCAAGCCAGAGACGATTCGCTTGATCAACAACTTCGGGGACATCGAGCGACCGGTGCCTCTCGGTCTGCGCCTGCTCAAGGATGTCCCCGAGTTCCGCAACATGGCGGCACGGGCCACTTGGGCGCTGCTGCGTGGGTGATTGAATGACTCCATCCTCACGCTGGGTGCGCCTGCAACTGCGGTTCCCCCCGTTCGATGCGAGCGCACACGAGCCCGCGCAGATGCCGGTGGCCGAAGTCTCGTGGCCAGATGATCCTAGTTCACCCACATCAGCATTGAACCTCGGAAACGACTCAGGATGGTTCATCCAGCGCGAGTTGGTCAGCGAGTCACCTGAGGGAGGTGTTCACCTCAGCAGTAGTCCGAAGGCGGAAGAGGAGAGCCTGCCGAGGAAGTCCATCCGGTCCGGTTGGTGCCTCTCTCCCCACCCGTTGCACAAGGCGGCCCGCGCACTCATTCCCTGGGGGGTGATCATGCTGGTTCTCGGAATCGTGATCCACGCTCTAGAGCCCGTCCTGCTACGTTGGGGCGTGATGCCAGATACACTGGCATCGAGTGTGAAGATCGGCATGCTCGACTACCCCCTGCTGTTCATCGCTGCCGCGCCACTCATCGTTGCACCACTGCTCATCCGAGTCATCGCCAACGTCATCGACGTGCGCTGGCAGCATGCATTCGCGAAAGATCCGCCAACACCCCCTGAAATCGTCATCGGCCCCGCCATTTCCGACCAACCGCTCTGCGTGACAGTCACCGCAGACGACTCAGTCGGAGCCACCTCAATCCGCGCCTGGGTCAGGGTGGGGTTGCTGACTCCACACCATGACGCCCTGCTGGCCGCCTACGGCCGGGCC
>CALCOR010000297.1 GCA_937897085.1 uncultured euryarchaeote
GATTCGGCTTCGTCGAGGAGCTCATCGAGGGTCCCTCTGAGTGATTTGAGTTCCTCGTCTGATAGGCGGCGACCAGCGCTTCTGAGTTGCATCGTCGCCTCGAAATAAGCGCCTGCTCTTCGAGTGCAGGCAGGGCAGACGGCATTGCTCGTCTGGATCAGGACGTCGTGCTCGTCTGCGAAATCGTAGCCCTCGAGTTGGCCCTCGACGGTTACGTGCAGACGGGCTGTTCGCTCGTCGATCGGCTGGTAGGCTACATCGACGGCTACTTCGGTTGCCCCGCTCACCACATCGAGATTCTCGCGCAATCGATGTTCGCCGAGATCGGCGTCGTCGATGTTGACCCAGCGTTTCTCGACCTCGTGCTTCGAACACTTGGCACAGCGCTCCTGTTGAATCCTGTCAGGGACTTTCGAAAATGTGGTTCTGGCGCGCAGGCAAGCCTCGCACAGACGCTTGCTGGTCAGAGGTGGTTGCGCGCCGCAAGCAACACAGAATGCTCCGCTGTCCATTGCGCTCCCCCTGCCTCCGGCAGAAGTGCGTCGTTTGAATGGTTCCCGCGTCGGTCGGGGGTGGATTCTTGCCCTCTGGGGTGAGAAAATCCACCCGATTCAGAGGCAGATGAGTCAGCAATCATTCCTCATCTGATTGATCCGAATCAGCTAGCGAAGCCAGATCCGCGCGCAGATTCGCGATATCACCGAGCAGAGTCCTAGTGTGATAGCCGAGCAATCCGAGCATTATCGAATAGGCCAGATAGGCCGAGAGGATACCACTCAAGAGCCCACCTCCGAATCGTGCTCGACAGGCGCTGCTACCGAATTCTCATCGAGGCCTCGCTTGACCCCAACCAACTCAGCAGCCAAGCGATAGCGCAGGTTAGAGAGGCGAACCAGACCTGCGAATACAACACACATCGAGAGGAATCCAAAGAGCAGAATCATCTTGATCTCTGGGTCCAATCCAGAGTCCTCAGAGTCGATGATCAGGACCCCGGGATGCCGCTCCTGATACCAAGTAGTAGCCAGAGCGGTGATTGGAACCAGCGCGAACCCGAACAGCCCGACGGCCGACAGAGTGTCGCGAGTCTCCTGACTGTCGGCTTGTGACCGGCGAGAGAGGACGAGGAAGAGAGCGACCGCGGTGAGCAGGGCGAAGGTGTTGAGGCGAAGGTCTCCCCAATCCCACGGCGTCCCCCATTCCGCCGAACCCCAGATCGGCCCCGATGTGATGACCCCAAGGCCGAAAACCAAACCGAGATCAGACCCAGTCTGGAACCAGATCCAACCGTTTTCGTCGCGCTTCGCATACCACTTCACTGCCCCGATGAAGAGCAGAGTGAAGGCCAGAAACGACGACCAGGCGAATGGCACATGGAGGAAGAGAATCCGATACGCCTCGGGCGACTCCCACGACTCTGCGCTGACTGAAGGTGCGTAGAAAAGGCCGAGCAGTGCTGTGATTGACACGCTTGCGAGGCCGATTGTGAGGAGGTTGAAGCCGGCCTCTTGGCGGGTTGACATCACCAAGTCGTCGGGCGACGCGGTGATGAA
>CALCOR010000298.1 GCA_937897085.1 uncultured euryarchaeote
ACTGGAGGATCGTTCCAGACCTGGCTGGAGGTGCACGTCGCTGACATGACACCGGGCAACATCACCTGGCCGTCTGGCACAGAATACGTTCTGGAAGCAAACAAATCGTTCAGTTCCTCACCGGTGAACCTCGGCCCCACCATCGACGAATGGGAGGTCTCTCCGCCTCTTCCCGACGGACTCTACTTCGATACTCTCAACGGGGTGATCTCTGGCTCTCCTGTGGGCAGGGATGGGAAGGTGATTTCACGTCACGCGTGGACAGCGCACACCGTCTATGCCAACAACAGCGGAGGCAGCCATGAGACCAACCTCACCTTCGCCATTCACGACCTTGCCGTCGACCACACCGAACTTGCGAAGCGCTCGGTGGGAACCGTCGATTACGGCGGAGCGTGGCCGAGCCTCATCCTACCAATCGGCGAGTGGGCGTTCGCGGTCGGAGTTGACTGGGATGGCCGTCCGATCATGTCGGCAGGGCACGCGGAACGAGGGCGAGTGGCTGGATACGGGCATGAGACGATGGTGGCGCGGAGCGGAGGGGACAATCGTTCGAATCTCTCGCTGAACGCGCTCGACTGGGTTTGCGATGGACAAGGGAAGACCGTCGGCTTGGAGTCGTCGTTCAACGGATGGAAGGACACCCTGCTGAACGAGGGCTATGCCGTGATCATCGACGCCCAGCCATCCGATCTCATCAATCTCGACTGCTTCGTCACCGAATTCTGGAACGGATACTCGGATTCAGATAACCTGCAGATAACCAACTGGCTGGCGGCTGGTGGCGGCTTGGTGCTGGGCGGTCACGCGTGGTACTGGTCCTACTCGAACAGCGATGTAGCGCACAACTATCCGGGCAACAAGATCGTCGGGACGACTGGGCTGTTCGTATCGTCGAGTTCAGGTTCTGCCACCTATACCGTGGGTGCATCCGAGTGGGGCGACCTCTACCGCCTGCACGGCTCCCTGCCTCGAGTACGGGACCATGTGCTCGGTGGTCAACAGATGACACAGACTGATGCGAACATCGCCGCCAAGACGGTGAACCTGTGCGTCAGCAACCTCCCTCTCGACTTCACCGATGCCTGGGGCGCGCTGCGCGACATGAGCAACCAGACCGGTTGGATCCAGATTTCCAGCAGCAACACCTTCACGCTGAACTCCGACGAGGTTGACGACCTGCTGCTCAACATCCAGGAGCAACTGATGCAGCGCCTTCCAGCGGACGAACTCGACCCCCACCCCAGTTCCAGTTCGTTCCCCGGACCGGTGAACGCCAGCGCACCTCGATTGAATCGAACAGTGACCATCGATGGAAACTTCAGCGGGCTTCCGAGTAACTTCGGTTACGCAAACGCTCGCTCCCACGGACGCATGAGCACCGGCTTCTACGCAGCACCGGGTGAAGTGGTGAACGTCACGGTCCCTGCCAGCCTGCTCGGGCAGAACGCGTACGTGCTCGTCGGCGCCCACTCCGACAGCCTGTGGGGCAAGACCACCCTGTCGCGCCACCCGAAGATA
>CALCOR010000299.1 GCA_937897085.1 uncultured euryarchaeote
GGCGTCGATGTCCAGCCCGGAATCGGTCTCGTCGAGGATAATAATGCGCGGTTTGAGCAGCATCAGTTGCAGGATCTCGAAGCGCTTCTTCTCGCCGCCGCTGAAGCCGTCGTTGACGTAGCGCGATAGGATCTTCCTGTCGATGTTGAGCGCCTCGCACGCTTCGTTCAACTGCTTGCGAAACTCGCGTGCGGAGGGTGCATCGTCACCCTTCAGCGCCTTGATCGACTTGCGCAGGAAGTTGCCCACCTGCAGGCCTGGGACAGCCTGTGGATACTGGAACGAGAGGAACACGCCGGCGCGGGCGCGCTCCCACGGCTCCATCTCGAGCAGGTTCTCCCCGTCGAGCAGAATCTCACCCTTGGTGACCTCGTAGGCCGGGTGCCCCATGAGAACGAGGGCGAGCGTCGACTTGCCGCTGCCGTTGCGGCCCATCAGCGCGTTGATCTCCCCTTCGGCGAGGCTGAGGTTGATGCCTCGGAGGATCTCCTCATCTCCGATGGACACGTGCAGGTCACGGATTTCGAGCACTTGGCTGTCAGACATTCTGTCGCCCTCTAGTGAGGGCGGTCCGTGGACTGCTTATCAAGGCGTGTAAGTGGGATACACACCATCGGTTCGAACTTGTTTGTCATCACACAGGCACAGGGCTGAAATCGGGTGCACGCCCAGCCCCCCTCGATGACCGACGACGACCTCGCCGACGCCTACCGCCTCGAGGTGGCCGACAGCGTGACGGTGGAAGCTGACACGCGGCTTGAGGAGGTGCTCGATCCGGCCGAAGAAGAGCGGTTGGCGGCGCTGTCGTTGGTGGCATTGGTTCGGGACGCCGACGCCGATTTGGTTTCTGCACTGATCTCACGTCTGGGGGTGGTGCGCGCAGCCCTGTCCGGGCATGGTGGCGGAGTCGTGGTTGATGCCGCTGAGGTGGTGTCATTGTCCTCGGGATCCGAGGCGGTCGAGCTGCAGTTGAACCTCGATGGCGCGTGCATCGCCTGTGGTGCGGCTCCAGGCACACTCCAGGGAATCCAAGGAGACCTGCTGATGGATGAGGAAGTGTCGGCGGTCACCTTCTCCTCCTCGCTGCTGGATACCTTCGATGAACTCGGTCGCGAGTTCGTGCTGGCGCACGGCGGCGTGACCTTCGTGTGAGGAATGGTATGCCGTCCAATGAGAGTCCGTGGCACGCCGTTCTGGAGGCGGCTCTGGCCGAGGAGTCAGAGCGTCTGGGGTTGCCTGCGGAAATCGAACTTCGCTGGAACATGATTCCACCGATGGACGATTGGATCGTCAATGTGGCCGGCGTGGGTGGCGAAGGTGATCTGGCGGTGGTGGTGACGGCGCGTCAATTGGCATTGACAGCAGAACTCGTGCGTCTGCTGGATGACTCTGCCGGCTCTGGACTCATCCGCATCCTCGCGCTGCCGACTGAGAAATTCGTCCCCCAGACACTCTCTGAACTGCTGGAAGCGACCGGAATCGAGGTCCTCAGGTTCAGCGACAACTGATATCGGCGCAACACCTGTGCGTAGCGATGGCCGGTGAAGAGGACCTGGCGCAATCCGCCGTCTCCGATGCGGTCGCTGAGACTGCGGATGATGGTTTGGAGCGAAAGGTGACGGTCGAGGTCGTTCACAAGCACGACAGCAGCAGCGTGACGACCTGGACGATCATCA
>CALCOR010000300.1 GCA_937897085.1 uncultured euryarchaeote
GAGGACAGTGCTGGCAACCCCGCATCCGACTGGCTCCCTGGTCCTGACGGTGAACTGGTGATCGTTCCGCCAAGGGAACTCACGCTGGAGGTTCTGGAACCTGCTAACGGGACAGAATTCGTGTTCGGTGACACGGTCGCCTACCGGATCGCCATCTCCTGCAACGACGGCTGTGCCATGTCCCTGCTAGAAGAGAGCCTGGCAGGATTGTCCAACGGCACGATTGAGTTCAATCGGACGCTGACGGATATCGGGGACATCAGCTTCTTCTTCACATTGAGTTCGGGTGACCTGAGCATCACTGAGATGAGCCACCTCACAGTGGTCGCACCCCCCGACCCCATGTTCTCTCTCCCCAGTTGTGTCGATGGCTCCGTGGATGACCCGGAGATGTCCCTCGCCGGACATCGTGAGTTCGCCTGCAACGTGAACAACATGGGTGAGGTGTCCGCAACGGTCAGGTTCAGAATCACGGACGGCCATCCTAAGTTCACCTGCATGCCGACCACGCCACAGACAGTACTCGTCGGCAACTCGCTCGACGTGACCTGCCGCACTCAGGGAGATGTCGAACAGGCCACCGAAATCAGCACCACGGCAGTCTTCGAGTGGCAGGACCATCTCGGCAACTGGTATCGAATCGGTTCGGAACAGCCATTCAGCGCCTCCCTGAAACCATCCAGCGGAGGGGCCCAGGGTGCCGTCGATTCCGCTCAAGGGGAAGGGTTGTCCACACTGACGATCGTGGGTGCTCTGGTCGGGCTGCTGGCGCTGTTCGGCATCGGCATTGCAACGATTCTGCTCGTGCGCAGACAGCGCCGCGACGATGAAGACGAAGACCAGTATGGAACCGCTTCAACAGAATTTGTAGCTCTCACCGGTTTGGGTGGCCATCCGGAAGTCTTGCGTGGCACAGACGAATCCGAGCCAGCACCTGTGGCCGAAGGCCCGGACTGGGTCGCTTCCTACGAGGAACTGCCTCCGGGTGGCCGCTACGAGGAGGTGCCTGAGGGCATGTGGTACGTCGACGCGGACGAGAACTGGTGGTGGTGCGAGCACGGTGGCAGTTGGCGCAGAAACTAGTTTCCATCGTTTGGGATGACTCAACAGGGAGCCGGAATCGGTATCAATGGCGGGGTATCGCTGGGCCTTATGGCCCAGCGCATGCGAGGCAATGCATTCATTCTCGCTGCTCTGATGTTGTTCAGCACGATTGCCATCTACTTCGTGCAACCATTTGATGCACCTCTGGCTCCAACTTTGGTAGATGAAGACCTGTCCATGAATTCTGGTCAGCAGGGATTAGATGTTCTCTTCATGGGGAATTCCTACACTCAGAGCAACAACCTCGATGGATTGGTTGAGAGCGCTCTGCAGCAGAACAGTCCAAGCGCAAATGCGGACAAACTCGCGGCTGGTGGACTCAGACTCGACCAACATGCAACCCGTACTCAGACTGCTGGTCATCAGTGGAACACCACCCTGAACAACGGGAACTGGGATTGGGTCATCCTTCAGGACCAGAGTCAGGTACCGAGTTTTCCTCCCACTTCAAGCCAGTACTGGCAGGACAGCAAGAACGGTGCTATCATCCTCGATGACATGATCGAGGATCAAGGTGCTGAAACGGTATTCCTGATGACATGGGGAAGACGCGACGGAGATTCACAGAATCAGTGGCGCAGCCCAGACTACCTGACGATGCAGGCTCATCTGGATTCGGGGTACCGACTCTACGCGGAGAATGTATCGACACCTGATCGTCCCGCTTGGATAGCTCCCGCCGGCCTCGCATTCAAGCACATCTACGACGGAATTGTCGCTCAAGGTGGCACTCCGGAGGATTCTGGAACGCTGTTCCACGACCTCTACACATCCGATGGAAGCCATCCTTCACTCTCAGGAAGTTACCTTGCAACCTGTGTTGTCTACGCTACACTCACTGGCGATGACCCCGTTGGGCTGATTGGCCCTGGTGGGTTGGATGCCACCAGAACACTGGAGTTGCAGCAAGCAGCAGCGATGACGGTGTTCAGCAATACCCCCAATGTGTTCTACCCTTGGATGCGGAATACGAATTCAGTGACCACTTTTGGCAGCGGTAACGGCTCAGTCATTCTCCACCCCGCCCTTGACGAATCGACAACGCTGCCGCATCGCCCCGGTTCCCGCGCTGATTCAGCCGAACTAGACCTGACCGCTGGAGCCTACCAGAAGTGGGACAACGGCTCGAACTCGATGCTGATGTTCGCTCAGGGGTCGACCTTCAACGGTACGACCATCGATGCCTTCGGTCAACTGCGTTTGAACATCACCGGCGGCAACTTAGTCCCCGGTTCTGGCATTGTCAACCGCAACATCGTCCAAGCCGTGCAGATGGCTGGCAACTACTCCTACGATACGCTGCGCATCGGCTGCCAGGGTCAGACCTGTGGCTCAATCAGAGCCACGGGACCGCTGCGCATCATCGCCAACACGATCGTCATCGAGCAAGGAGCCTCAATCAACGCCGACGAGGTCGTTTGGGGGGGATACGGCGAAGGTGGTCCGAGCATACAGGCGGCAAACGTCAGCAGTGATGGCGCCGGCGGCGGCGGTCATGGCGATACCGGGGGAGATGGAGGTGGCCCGATGGGTGGTTCTGGGGGGCGGCTCTACGGCAACGGCTCCGAGCCCGGATCGAGCGGTGGCAACGTCTCCTCCACCTTCAACAATCAGACCAGCGTCGATGCTCGAGGAGGATTGGGTGGCGGAGTCATCGAGTTGTTCGCTCGCACCATCATCATCAATGGAACCGTCACCGCTGACGGCAGTCAAGGGGATGACGGACAGCGACCGTCGACGGGCACCGGACCCGGAGGAAGCGGCGCGGGTGGCGGCAGCGGCGGCTCGGTCATGGTGATGGCGAACACGGTCGACATCGGGTTCAACGGATTGATCACAGCCGACGGCGGCGACGGTGGC
>CALCOR010000301.1 GCA_937897085.1 uncultured euryarchaeote
GCTCCTCGGAAAGTCCGCCGATGTAGACGCCGATGGATGTATCCCGATGAGCCTTGTCCGTCAGCGCCTCCTCGAATTCGCGGAGGTTCGGGTAGTTGCCAACAACTGTGCACCGATCCGGCCGAAATTGCGCCGCGATGGTCGGAGTTGCAGCGACAACGTGGGCCCCCAGTCTCGACGCCAGTTGTTCGAGCAGCCAGGTGGCTCTGGCGACGAAGCGCGCGGCTAGGCGCGGAAGGTAGTCCCTGCTCGAGATGCTGAACCTGACATGTTCGTGGGCGTCGTAGACGACGCGGCGGCGCGCCAGCCGCAACAGCAGTCCCAGGGGGAGAAGTTCCGGGTCGTGGAAGTGGTACACGTCGGCCTTGTGGGCGAGCAATTTCCGGAACAGTCGAAGGTTTCCGAGGACGAGTCGACGGACACGTCCCTGTTCCCGTGGGATGGCGATGAGTTGGACACCGTCGGTCGTGCCTTCCGGGGCGTCGGGGGCGAACAGGGTCACCTCGTAGCCGACATCCACCAGTGTCCGACACTCCTTGTGGAAGATCCGGGTATCGAACGGTGGATGCGCTGACGTGAAGTGCGCTATCCGCCGATTCGTGGTGCTGTTGGACATGGTGCCCTCCCCGGCATCAAGAAGATACTCTCGCACCCTTGTGGTAGAGCGAGCGTCGTTTGTGCAACTGACCGAGGCATGGGGCATGCCAATGCCCCGAGTGCAACTGGAGATGGTCTACAGGCGCTACCAGTTCTTAGCCGAACTCGTCGGCTCGGGACGACTACTCGAAGTTGGTTGTGGGGCGGCGCTAGGGAACGGGATTCTGACGAGGGAAGCGGGCATTGTCGTGTCGTCCGATTTCGATCTCGAAAATCTCTGTTCTGCCCGAAACCATGTCGGTGGCCTGCTCGGATGTTCTGACGCGGAGGCATTGCCGTTCGCCGGAGACTCGTTCGATGTGGTTGCCGCCTGCGAGATGATCTATTACGTCCAGAATCAGAAGCGGTTTGTCAGCGAGGCTCGGCGCGTGCTTCGGCCAGGCGGTCGGCTGTTCGTTACGGTCGCGAATCCCGAGCGCCCGGGCTTCCACCATTCGCCCATGAGCACCCATTACCCGACAGCAGGTGACCTCAGCGAGATGTTGACGGAACAGGGCTTCATCCCTGAGTTGTATGGAGTCTTTCCCCTCGGTAGGTCTATGCGAGCGCGACTCTTCCGGCTGTTGGCGAGCGTCGCTTCCAAGTTGCAGTTGGTGCCCAGGACACTTGCCGGCCGGGGAATGTTGAAGCGATTGCTCGTTGGCGAGTTGTCACCCTTTGGGGGATTCGAGGGGATCGACGACGGTGACGTTGCGCAACCGGTGCCGATCGATCCGTCACAGGAGGTCCGCTTCCACCAGGTCCTCTATGCAGTCGGTCGTCTCGAGGGATGAGGGTCTGGCTGGTTCAGGGTGGTGAGCCACTTGCCATTGATCCAGGTTCGCCTCGGCTCATGCGCTACAGCATGCTGGCCGAAGAACTTGCCCGCCGGGGTCACGAGGTCGTCTGGTGGACATCTGCATTCGACCACTACCGCAAGCAGATGCGTGAGGTGGCGCGTCAGAGCGTTTCGGTCGGTGGAGACGAGTACATAATCGTCACCCTTCGTGCAATCGGCTATCGGGCCCACGTCTCACTGCGGCGGATGGTGGACCAGTGGTGGACAGGGCGTGATCTGCGGCGGCGTTCCCGCCGGGAACGCTCTCCTGATGTCATCTGCTGTGGTCTGCCGACACTCGAACTCGCCACGGCCTCTCGGGCGTTGGGCCGTCGTCACGGTTGCCCGGTCGTTCTCGATATTCGCGACCTGTGGCCCGACATCTTCGTTGATGTCGTTCCTGAGCGGTTGAGACCGTTGGCGAGACCCCTGTTCCGTCCTATGGAGAGAATGGCGAATCGAAGTTGCGAATCTGCGTCCGCCATCGTCGGGATCACCGATGAGTTCGTGCAATGGGGCGTTGATCGAGCCGGACGCGACCGCACCGACAGAGACTTGGCCGTTCCCCTCGCGTGCGTCAGGCCTGAGGCGGGGATCGTCGAGGATGCATTCTGGGAGGGGATCGGCGTTGACCCTAGGCGTCCAATCGTCGCGTTTGCCGGGAGTTTCAACCGGAACTTCGACTTTGAACCGGTTGTGGATGCC
>CALCOR010000302.1 GCA_937897085.1 uncultured euryarchaeote
CTCGGGTATCACGCTCCTCGATGCGGCGGTCCTGTTCCTCGAGAGCAGCGCGAGAGGGCCGGTCCCAACTCCTCCAGAAGGCGTAGAGGAATGGCAGGCTGATCAAGCCGATGAGAATGGCCCAACCAACGAGCACTTTCAGCGCCGGCATGCCTCCCCCAACCCCAACGTGGGCTTGAAAGTCCCTGCCAGCGAAATCAGCCGTTTTCATTCAGCAGTTGCATCAACTGCTTCGAGATGTGCACGGGAACATCGCTTGCGAGCATCCCCGGTCCATGCTCTTCTGCCGCGGCTGCGCCGGCTCTACGCAGCAGATGGCAGCCGAGCCGAGCAGCAGGCCACGAACTCATTCCCTGAGCGAGCAGTCCGGCGATGGTCCCGGCGAGCAGGTCACCGGTGCCTCCCGTCGCCATCCGCGGATGGCCGCCCCGGCAGTCGCAGCGTCGACCCTCAAATCCGTGCAGCTGGTCGACCGCACCGGTTCGAATGACGACACACGACTCCGGATCCTCGAATCCATCCTCGGCTGCCAAGAGCACGGACCGCGGTGTCTCCTTCCACATCCAGATGGTGAGTTCCTGCTTGTGCGGAGTCGCCACGCCGCGCAAGCCTTTCGGCCATGCTCCTGCAGGGAGCGAGTAGAGCGCATCAGCGTCGATGACCGTCGGAATGTCCGCTTCTACCAAGATGTCCAGGATCTCCTTCACCGACTCGTCAGTCTCGACATGCCTTCCCAGTCCCGGTCCGATGACCACCGCATCGACGCGGCGGCTGTCCAACAGTTCGCCGATGAACTCGGGGCTGCGCTCGGCGAGTCGCTCGTCGTCGGGCAGACGCTCCGGAATCAGGTGCGAAGGCCATTCCGCCCGCTCAAGTGCGTCACGCGGCATGGCGACGTGCACCAGATCACAGCCGGAGCGGGCGGCTGCGGTTCCGGCGAGCAGCGGAGCGCCATGGTAGGGTCCACCGCCGATGACCAGCACGCGACCACGCTCTCCCTTGTGCGCCTCTTCATCGAACGGCGGGAAGCGCAGGATGTCCCCGGGTCCACAGTCGATGGTCTCGGAAGGCCAGGGCAAGGGGGCGACAGTGACCTCGCCGACGGCGGAATCATCCATACCCTGCTTCAGTGAATGGAATGTGACCGTCTCATCTGCAGGAAGGCATAGTTCGGAGCCGAGTCCCGTCGGGATGTCGCACGCCAGCACCTGCTTGGGGTTGTGCTTACGCGCCCACTTCACCATCCCACCGATCTTGCCGCGTGGTTTTCCCCCAGCCCCGGCACCGAGCAGGCAGTCGACCACGAGTTTCGGCCGCTTCCACTTCGTGTCCTTGGTCCACACCTCGACTTCGCTGCACCGTTCGCGGAATGAGAGTGCGACCTCTCCCTTCTGCCGCTTGTGGCTGGCGAGCACCCGAACATCGATCTTCGGGACACCACGCCTGCTTCCCTCAGGATGGGCCGCTACGGCATCTGCAACAATGTTCTCGAGTGCCAGGGCGGCGGCGAAGCCGTCACCGCCATTGTTTCCCGGTCCGCACATGATGAGCACATGCCCGCCAGCGGCGAGCCCCCACACGCGCTCGGCGAGCGCCCGTCCCGCAGCCGCCATCAGGTCCCTGACCTCGATGCCCAGCGCGGCGGCGTTTGCATCGAACACAGCCACCTCGCGCATGTGCAATGGCCAACCCACAGCTTCACCTCGACACGACCAGCCGTAGGCTGCCCTTCAACGGCTCGCTCTGTATCAGGGTCGATTACGTCAGTTCAGCATCGAGGACATCGCCGTAGACATCCTCCCAGCCGGGCGGAACCTCGCCCACCTCGACGATCAGCGGATCTTCACCGCCGGGAAGTTCGGCGATGCTCTCGTCGGCACCCTCGGGCACGTTGCGGAACAAGGGCGATTCACGCATCTCCCACTCACTTCTGCGATGCAGGTTCCGCCACCACGGTCCCTCACCGATGTACACCGGTCTACGAGTGAGCACGTAGTCGTTCAAAAACACGAAAGAGAAGCCGATGAAACCCCAGAAGGCGAGGATGATCCCCGCGCCGTGCGGGTCGAACGGATCGAAGGCGGCGTACCACGGGTCGTAGCCGGAGATGAGGTCGCCGAAGTAGGAGGCGATGAGCACGGTGAACAGGATCGGGAAGGCGAAATACATGATGAAATCCCAAGCCCGGGGAACCCAGATGTCGTTGTCTCCAGTGTTGATGTAATCGTCGCGGAAACCTGACATCCCATGCTTGAAGAAGCCCGCCATTCCACCCTCGGCAGTGCCCTCTTCGACCATGCGGCGCCACTTGGTCCAGCCGTACTTCCAGATGCTGAAAGCGATGAACAGCCCGCTGAACATCAGCCCGTAGCCCCAGATGTGGTCCTGCACCTCGAGGAACTCCGGGAAGGCCACCCCCTCGGAGTCCAACTTGATCCAGATGAGCGCGCTCGGAATGCCGAGCAGGAAGATGGCACTGGCTGTGAACGCCACCGCCCGGTTACGCTCGATTCCGTGGTCGACGAAGTTGCGCACGCACAGTTCGACCGTGCTGATCATGCTGGTGAGCGCCGCGAACGAGAGACTCAGGAAGAACGCCGACATCATCACCCAGCGTCCGACCGCTCCTCCGGGAGCCTGCGCGAACACCTCGGGAAGGGCGAGGAAGGTGATCGCTGAGGAGCCACCGGTGACCACCGAGAGCGGGTCGTCGGACACCGCGAAGATGGCAGACAGGACCGCCAGGCCGGCGATGATCGAGATGCTGTTGTTCGCCAGGCCCATGGTGACGGCGTTGAGGGCGGTGTCCTCGTCCTTGCGCATGTAGACGGCGTAGGTGATCGCCATGCCCATGCCTGCCGAGCAGGACCATGCCGACTGCGACAGGCCGTTGATCCACGTCTCTGGCTGGGCGAGGATCTCCATGTCGACGCTGAACATGAAGATGAAGCCGTCGAAGGTGCCGTCCTTCCCATCCATCATCAGTGCCAGAGCCAAGGTGAGGAACAGCATCGCGAACAGAGAGATCATCATGTAGAAATTCGCCTTCTCAATCGCCTTCGCTCCCTTCCAGATGGCGAGCACGGTGATGCCGATGACGATGAACTGGAACATCATCACCTGACCCGGAGACTGTAGGAACGCGTTCCAAACATCGACGGATTCGACGTTCATCAGGCCATTGCTCACTCCGAGCGTGAAGTACTTGACACACCAGCCGGCGACCACGGCGTAGTAGAATCCGATTGCAGTCGAGATCCACGCCGTCCACAGCCCCATCCATGCGAACTTGCGCCCCACGAGGATGCGGAACGACCCGACGGTGCCCACGCGCGTGCGCTTGCCGATGGCGAACTCGGCGATGACCAAGGGAATGGACCAGATGAACAGGAAGAACAGCCAAGGAATGAGGAAAGTGCCCCCTCCGTTGGCCCCTACCATGCGCGGGAAACGCCAGATGTTGCCCGTGCCAATCGCCGCGCCGATGGCCGCGAATATCAGGCCTACGCGGCCGCTGAACTGGTCGCTCTTCTCCATCTGGGCTCCTCCTCAGTGAGCCTCGTCCTGGGAAAGTGCTGGTTCGTCTTTTCCACTGTCCATCATCACTCTGAGAGCGACACCGAGGCCACCCCAGACAGCTGTAGCGACCAACAGGGCGAGCATGATGGCGAGGCCGGTGTTCCCGAAGGCGGCCCGGTATGGGATGGTCATCGTGTGGTACTGTCCTTGTGGCGGGTACTGGAACGGATAGGTTCCCGACATAGTTCCGAGTGATGCCTTGTAGTGCAACTGTCCTGAGATGTCGTCGGGAACAGGTACGGCGGACACGATCAGCGAGCCGTTGTTGCCGTCAGCCAGTACGCACTGCTCCCCAGTCTCATCGAACGACGCCTTCTGCCATTTCTCTGGCAGCCACTCGGTCGGGCCGTAGTCGGACTGCATCCTGCTCGGCTTGACCATGCGCCACGTCACATGGCTGGCGTTGATGTCGCTCGACCACGGGAACTGCTCACCGATGCACATCTCGATTGGGATCGGACCGTTCTCGCTGATGCTGACATTCGCTGGCGGGGTGATCCAATGCGAGCGGCTCCAGTTCTCCAGTCCCACGCGGGCGCGCTCGACCGGGTTGTCGGAGAACTCGACGAGGTAGAACGGCATGCCGAGGTTGCGCACGGCGATGTGGTTGATGTCCTCTGGGCGCTGGTGGAAGGCGGTGCCAATCTCGATGGTGTAGCAGAAGGACTGGTGCACGCCATAGTGCCAGTCGCAGAAGTCACCGGTGGTCGGATACAGGTCCGATGACTGCATCGGGTCGTAGCCCGACATCTCCGCCATCTGCACCCCATGGTAGACCAACTCGGCCTCATCGGTTGCGCTGCATCCGGTGCAGTGACCCCACGGCCAGAGTACGAGTTCGGAGTAGGAATGCCAGGTCAATGTCGCCTTGAAGTCCGAGGCGCCGTCACCATCGTCGTCGTTCATCTCGGTGATATCCTGCATGAACAGCGTCTCAGGCTCGCTGTTGCCGCCCATCCAGTCCTCATCAATCTGGCCATCGGCGTCATCGTCTTTGCCATCGACATGATCCTCATTCAGACGGCCATCATCGTCGTTGTCAACCGTGTCCACCGGTCCGTTGTAGACGTCGTTGTTCGGTCCGCTGGCATAGCACATCCCAGGGAACAGAGGGCCGGTCGCGCCCAAGGGAGCACCCCACTCGAACTGGTAATTGCGATTCAGGTCGACTCCATCGCA
>CALCOR010000303.1 GCA_937897085.1 uncultured euryarchaeote
AACCACCCCGCCGAACGATGCTCCGCTCACGGGCCCTGCTCGTCCTGTTCGTCCTGCTCTTCTCCAGCATCGCACCAGCCGCGTTCCAAGTAGGTCAGCAGGTGACCAGCGATCTGGGTCCCACCTCTGCCGACCACGGCGCTGCCGGGCGCGTCCTCTCCTGTCAGATGGTCAACATATCGACCCTGCCGCCGACGGTGACGATGTCCAATCAGACCTGCATGTCGATCAACCTCGGTGAGCTCACCCCGGGCACATTGGTTGCATTCGACATCGACATCTACCCAGCACCGATCGATTTACTCGTGTTCAGGGGCGGATCACTGCCCGCCTACCTGAACGAGCAGTCATACCGGATACCCGGGTTCTGGGAGCAGAACACCTCGTTGGAGTCACTCTCAGGGAATGGCACCCAGTGGCATTGGCAGGTGCCAAGCGATACCTCGCAGACCATCTGGTACGTCGTGCTCGACCACATGGCGCACGCCGGCGACAACGGCAACGGTGCTCAGGGCGGTGCTGACACGGACGTTACGCTGTCAATCACCTTCCCCTCTGCCCCGTATTGGACAATGCATGACTCACTCCAGTCGTTGGCTCCTGATTCCAAACGTCAATTGCTCGGCCCAGAAACGTTGACGCTTGATGAGGGCACGGAAGTGTCGATCTCGGCTCTGCCTCTGCGGGGCAATCCGGACGTGTTCATCATGACTGAACAGCAGCGCAACAACTACCTCATGAACGCCGGGGGGAATTTCTGGATAGCGGGAACCGAACTGCTGAGCATCACCAGCCCTGTGGCAAGGCCATGGATGGTCACCAGCGAGTATGCAGGAAAGCCGCTCTACATGTTCATCGACAACAAGGCCGGACCTTTTGGAGGCGGGGATGGCAGCACGGAGGCGCGCGCCACGGTAATCGTCGAGTTGAGCCCTGTGAGGGCCGCTCAGATATCAGCCAGCGTCAACCTCGCTAACGACGTCGACGTCCGTCAGACGATTGTGCTCGATGTGAATTTGACTCCCAACATGTCGGAACAGGTTGACCTGGCGCTCACAGACTGGGATTTCGACGGCGGTGACTCGGATTCGACCACTGGAGCCACGGTCGAGGTGAATTGGACCACTCCGGGAGACCGGACTGTCACCGCCATCGTGAACGGCTCGGATGACTTTGACGACTCGACACAGATCACTGTGTCTGTGAAGGACCTGACGAACCCAACGGCGAAGATCCTGGGTGGGTCCTCGGTGCTCACGCGCGATGTCAACTCTGACTTCTCGATCATCTCCACTTCAACGGACAACTGGATGATCAAGCGGGAGGACTGGAGAGTCGATGGCGTGCTGGTGCAGTCGTTCAACCAAGGCGGTTCCACGTTCAGCCACTCGATCAACTCCACTGGCAACCACACCATCGAATTGACAGTCACAGATGGCGCAGACCGCATCGCCGCGGCGAGCGTGATTGTCCACGTTCGCGATGGGACCGCTCCCATCGTCACATCGATCACGGGTCCCGCCGATGCAACAGTTGGCGAGGCAGTCACCTTCAGCGCCAGCGCGACCGACGCCGAATCGAGCGGATTGACCTACACATGGGATTTCGACAAGCGGAACGATGCCGATGGTGATGGATACGATGCCAACGACGTGCAGGCGCAAGGAAATACGGTCAGTTGGACGTTCACTGAATCGGGCGCGATCTGGGTGGTCGTCACTGTCGAGAACGATGCCGGGTTGAACAAGTCGGTTGATCACCTCATCGAGGTCGAGGGGGTCGTCACGACCCAGACCGGCAGCAATGTTCCCTTCGCTGCTAAGATCGGTGTCGCGCTGATCATCTTCGTGCTGCTCGGAGCAGGCGGCTGGTTCCTGTTGAACCGGCGCCGGACCCAGTTTGAGGAAGCGGCATTGGCCGCGCATCATGCTGCGGCGCAGGAGGAGGAGGTGGCTGAGCCGGAACCGACAGACGTCGAGCAGATTGCGATGTTCGATACCCGCAGCGTGGCGTTGACTGGCAGAGCAGGGGCCACGGCCGAGATCGCAGCACTCGCCGGCGTGGACCCAGGTGCAGGCCAGATGCTCTCCGACGACGCACTCAGCGCGTTCTCCGACATGACAGATGCACCGGTTGCCGCCACATCGGTGGAGGAACATGACCCGATTCTCGACGACTTGGACTTCCTGCGAACGCGCGGTGATGAGGGGGAGAAGCCAGAGGCAGAGCCAGCCACAACCGTTCCTTCGGTGGCCGAGTCCGAGCCAGCGAAGAAGTCGGGCGCAGGAGCAGTGCAGTTACCAGACAGTACCACGATTGCCAGCCCCCCACCAGCCGATGCGCAGCCGGTGACAGTGCCCGAGCCCGCACCCGAAGCACAGACGAGTACGCCGACGGTGAGAACTGCCTGCCCGGCGTGCAACCAGCAGTTCGCGGTTGAGATGCCCCCGGAACTTTCCGAGGCGATGGTCGCCTGCCCGAAGTGCGAGCAGCGCATCAAACTTCAGCGCTGAGCGCCTTGCTCTCGTGCACGCGCGTACGATGCGCCAACGGCGCATCCCACCAAACCCTCTAAGCGGGATGGACACGCGATTCCTGTTATGGAGCGCGATTCGCCCCGTCTTCTGCTCGCAGGTCCAACTCGGCGAAGACTACGCCCGGCCACCGTGCTGGCCCTGATGTTCCTGCTGCCAATCATCGCTCCGATGACCACCGTATCCGCCCAACTGCAGTTCCGCGCGGATGATTTCGGCATTCTCTCCAAACTTGACGAGGTACTGGATGAGCGAGAAGCGCGCATCGACGACATCAGCGTCATCACTGAGGCGAACCAGGCGCTGGATCAGGTGCGCCTCGAGGTGCGTGAATCGGATGCCGGAGACCCGCTATCCCGGCTCGACGATGCGCTCGATGGAGTGACGATGCAGCCGACCGCTGCGCCGCCCGTGATGCATCCAGACCCATACGACATGATGCTCAACCCGGACAACCATCCTGACGAATGGGCGAACAACATGTGGGGGACGCTGCTCACCGCTGACAACTTCATCGTCTGGGTGCACTACAGGTCGCGAGGAGGCGTGGAACACGACGCCTACGAGGAGATTGACTACGCTGAGAGCGCGTTCATATTCGGCTTGATTGGTCTGGTCAGCGGTGATGACCCCCTTCTGCATGAAGTGGATGTGGATGGAGATGGTAATGAGGACGTGCGCGTCGGCTTGACCGTAGCGATCGATGAGCAGGATGGGTGGGGGCTGGAAGGTAACCCGGCGACTACTCTATGGGTGGAACCGGCGATTGAGTTCACCGTTGTTGCCATCGACCCGAATGATTCGTTGTGGGGTGATATTGAGTTGCTCGAAGTGACTCTGATGAAGCAGTTCGCCTACTCCCTTACACCCCTCTCCCAAGGAGAGAGCTACGTCTGGGTGATCGACTCTCGGTTCACGATGACCCCCGAGGATTTCTCATTCGAGGTCGGCATCGAACGCTTGTGGTTCGACATCGCTGGAGCTGGTGGTTCATTCCTTACCGCACTCCTCACCGGCATACTGGGTCCCGAAGATGGCGACAACGAGATTCTCATCGCCGCCATCGCCGCTCCGTACGCCATCCACATCGATAACGTGGGGCAGACGGACTGCCCGTCGCACTACGACCCTGAAACCGAGTATCACCTTCCGTCACACCTGCATCCATGCATGGTCGCCGTCGGCTTCGGATACATCCACTTCCAGGAGCCTGACAACGCCGGTGGCCGTCCAATTGAGGAGATTGCCTACATCGATCTGGCCATCCACCCAGTGGAAGAGGCGGTCGTGCTGCCCGAGGTGATCGATCTCGTGCTGCGCAACGACAAGTTGCTGACCTCGGGGATGGGCATCGCTGGCGAGGGCGGGCTCGACACGATCGAGTACTACGCCGACGAGCGCTGCGACCTGCACCTGCACTTCCATGAGGATCGCTCGAACCAGTCCGCTTCGCCTAGCGAGCCGTACGGCAACATCACCGACTCACTCGGATGGCTGAGAGGTATGCCCTCTGGAACACTCTCGCAGCAGGAGATCAGCCGTGTGTTCCGTCAGGTGGGCAGCGAATCGAGCCCTGAACTCCCAGGACAGATGCCGTCTCGACTGTCCGCCATCCTAGCGATCAAGAACTTCACTCGGGACCAATCGAACAACGCCGACGACGACTCCCTGCCGGTGAATCCCTCCGAGGCACCGCAGACCCTGATTGTGTTCCAGTCCACCCAATCCATCACCGAGATCGACTACATCTCCTGGTTCATGCGCTCAGGGGCCCCGGAGGACCATCGCCGCCTGCGCATCCACGGCCAGAACCTGCCGACCGCGCTGGTGCTCTACGGGACGTTCGAGTTGTCCGGGGGCAGCAACGCCGGCGAGGTGCTCGAGAACCAGCAGTCCGACCCGCTGTCGCGGCTGCTCGATGCGACCATCCTGAACCTTGTCGATGTGTTCCTCGATGTGGGCACCATCGTGAACAGCATCCCGGAGTCGATAGTCGGGATTATCGGTGGAGATGGCAGCGGAACAGGGACCGGAGGAGAGTTGCATATCGTGATGTTTGACGACATCTCTGCGAGTCGCCAGCCGATGGCAGTGGGGCGGTTGCGGCTGGAACTCGGCTCAAGTCCGCACCCGGTGGGAAGCGGTCCGCACATCGTGATGAGCACCGACCTGAACCTGACCTACGTCGAGGGCAGACATGGGCAGATGGACCCGCTTGTTCCTGTCGCCATCAGCCTCGAGCACGACGGGCTGATAGCGGTGCATGTGATCGATGATGAGGCAGCCGACTCTCAGCAGTTCTCGTTACAGACGCTGGGTGGGGACCCGCTCAAGTTGCTCTACATCGAGCATCGTGATGGCGCGCTAGCCGGCGCCGGGTTCCAGATGGTTGAGATTTCCGAGCAGCCAGCATCGCTCGACCTGTTGATCGAAGACACCTCGGCGACTTGGCGCTCTGACCGACCGATTCCCGAGATCCTGTATGCTGGCCGCAACGGCACCCAGCGACAGGCGGTCCTGCTAGAGGGACTCCCAGCGAATTTCAGCATGAGCATCAGCGGTGATTTCTCGTGGGTCGGAGAGCAGCCTATCGCCGCGGTGTCCATACAGATGGGCAACGCAAGCAGCCCGCGCACGATGGATGGCGACCACTTCCTGTTCTGGCAGGATGTCGACACGGCCGAGGCGTCACTGTCCGCCCGCCTCACCGGCCTGTCAGAGGTGGGATGGGCTGCTCCAGTGATACCCGGATCCGAAGGACGAGATGGAATGCCCACGGCCACGCTTGCCACTCCCGGAACCCAATCGCTGCTGCTCGCGCTCCGCGATGAGACGGAATGGGACGATCCAACCAAGGGGGTGAACGGGGACATACTCATCGAACCGTTGCCAGCGGTGCTCGAACTGGCGATTCCGAGCGACGAGGATTCCGAGAGCGGCCTCGTGATTCCGAGTTTCTCCACTGAGAGCGGCCTCGCCGGCCTCGGCTTCTTCCTCGGCGGATTCTCTGACCTCGGCCAGAGCGTCAACGACATGCTCGGCGGCCTCGCAACCAGTATTTCGGGAGGTGATGGCGACGATGTCGAACACTTCTCGGCGGGTCTGACCTTCAATGCGAACGCCCCCTTCTCGCTCACACTCGATGTGCGTCAGGGAAGCATGCCGCTGGCTGAACCGAGTTGGGTACACGGGCTCTCGATGTCTGCTGGAGAGAAGGACAACCGCACCGCCTTCCATCTGCGCGCCTGGCTGCCCGACCTTCCTCCTGTGGTGAACATCTTCGTCAGTTACGAGAACCAGACGGTGCGCGATGTCTGGGACTTCGAAGTGGACCTGGTCCAGTGGATTCCCCGGCGCAGTGAGTTCATTGTTGACATCCATGGACTCGAGGGCAGGGATGTGGAGATTACCGCTCTCGGTCTCACCGCCGGCACGGCAACCGATCTGCACATGGTGACCCAACTGGAGATCGAGACCACATCGACGATTCCGACGACTACGATCGCGTCGCGATACGAGATGTCCCATCGATTGGACTCGGTGCACGCGATGATGCTGGACCGCAACTCAGGCACACGCTCCGAGGTGCTGCTCACTGACATCCCGCGTATCGTCGACGTCAACGCCGCGCTGGGACGCCGCGTCACCCTCTCGCTGTCTGTGCCGGAGGACCAGCAGCGGGATGGCATGGGGGTTGAATCAGTCTTCATGCAGCAACTGGTTCACGCGGACGGAGAATGGTGGCCACTGACCGTGTTCATCAACGATGTTCCCGGAGTCATGGATCTCGATGTCGAGCCCTCCAGCAGCTTCGACATCACCCAGGATCTCTCCTTCCAGGGCATGCCCACTCTCACCTATTCCTCATCCGGCGAAGGAATGGACATGTTCATCTTCGGCGCTGGCCGAGCGATCAATTCCCGCGGCGATTCGCTGCTGCTGGCAGAGAATCTGGCTTCACACGCCACCATCCAGCCGACTGAAGACTTCGGCGTAGCAATATCATCGTCGGGTGACGGCGTAGGTCGGCTCTACGTGCGACAGACGAACGTGCCGGTGACACCAGGTGTGTGGATGCAGCAGATGGAGGCGGTCGGCGAGAATCTCCAGAGTGCCAACGTGCAGGTGCACACCATCGCGGGCCTCTACCCGGTGATCGAGGTGGGAGATGTGCGCGGCGGGAGAATCGCGGCCACCGCGAGCATGCAGGTGGACGCATTCGGAACGACGCTCGAAGCGCGCGGAGTGCTCATCGATGCCCAGACCACCTCGTACATCCCATCCGCTTCCACGCTCGGAGTCAACGGCCTCACCGGTGACTTGAGCCTGCTCAACGCCGTGCCCGGATTCGAGGGCTCCTCCACTCACTGGCTGTTCGCTGAACCACTCTCGAGCGCGGTGCTCACTGTGTTGGCGACTATCACCTAGGAGATGTGACGATGGACGATGAAGAGCCAGAAGGCATGTACTCCCTCGTCGGTACGCCCGACGACCCACAACTCTCTGAGGAGGAGTTGTCCGACGAGGACAGGGATGTGGATATCGGCGAGCGCTCGTTCACTGAGGAAGAGGTTGAACTGGCCCATGAAACTCTGGAGAAGGTGCGCGAGGTCACACGTAGGGTGACGAGGATCATCTCGCCTGCGAACGTGGTCGTCGCCTCGCTCTTCATGGCTTTCCTGTTGTTCAGCACATTCGCACTCGTCTTCTGGGCGGTACCTAGGGACGCGATGACCGTGGACGTCGTCTACATGCAGTCCGGACCGGGACAGGTCGTGCTCGTTGAGGTGCACAATCTGGGCACCAAATCAGTTCAGGACATCACCGTTGAAGTGAAGTTCACGCAACTCGACGGCGAGGTGCTCAACTCGACGCGGTTCCACAGATCCGAGATTCCGGCACACACGTCGGTGGCGGGGGATGACCTGGAGCTGTTGATCGAGGGCGTGACCGTATGGGCGAACTACCACATACTCGTGACGCTCGAATACGACTACTACGGTGGAACCGGAGAGTACGAGAGTTGGAACCACACAGTAGGTGATTGGACTACTGAGACTTTCAAGGACAAGGCGGACCGGCACTGGTTCTGACCTGTTTACTACGGGCGCTCCTCGCGCACATGACCCGCGACGCGTGCTGGCCGCTATGCGGCCAGCAGACCCGAACTGATATAGAGGCTGCAAGAGGCCAGCCGCCCAAGGGGATACTGTGAGCGGGCGCTGTGCATTCTTCTTGATGCTGCTACCATTGCTGCTGGCAGCATGGGCCCCGCTCGGTGAGATTGGCGGCCCGCAACCACTCGATACGGAGATTGCGGAAGACGGACCGCGCATCGAGTGGGTGAACATCGAGCCTGATCCTAACAGCATCCGCGGCGTCGAACCGACCGGCTTCTCAGAAGGATTCGAGAGAACCAGAGGAACGCATGCTGACACAAGGCTGGGCACATACGGCATCTCCGGTCTTGAACTGAGTCGAGAGATTCCTACCGCTTTCAGCGCTGAGCGGGTCGATCTGCGCTTGGTGCTCATCGATGGCGAGGTCGGCTTGTGGCCCGCTCAGGAAGCCCTCTTGACGATTCCAGGTCTGATGATCCGTGCCTATATTCCGCCGTCTGGATTCCTCGTCCAAGGAGACGGGTTCGCCCTCGCAGCACTCTCATCTTTCTCTGGAGTAGCCGCCGTGCACCCCGTTCCCGCCGCCATGATGGTCGAGGATGAGGTGCTCGACATCTTCGCTGCTCCATTCTCTGCTGAGGCGCTGGAGGTGAGGTTGGAAGGTTGGCGCCATCTGGACAGCGGCGTCCCGGTGGAGGAATTCAACATCGGGGCGGTCACACACTCGACAGGCCAGTTGGCCGGAGAGCTGCTCGATTCCGTGGAGACGGTCGATGCCGGGCGCCACCAAGGCCCGCTCTCGCTCTCCGATATTCCGCTCGCTGCATTCGACCCGTCGATCTCGTGGATTCGTCTGCCCCCGGTGTTCGCTATCCACAACGACCGGGCTCGAACCCACATGCGAATCGCCGACGTGGTGAATGCATTCGCCACCACGCTGAACGGCAGCGGCGAGATCGTGGCGGTAGCAGACTCGGGAATCGATCAGGACCACGGTGACATGGACAACCGCATAGTGGCGGCAGTCTCTGTGGTGAATGGCGACTCGTCCAGCGAGGACACCCACAGCGGACACGGCACCCACGTGGCGTGCACTGTGCTCGGGGACGGCTCACGTGGCGGCTATGCAGGGGTGGCACCGGGGGCGGAACTCTACTTCCAAGCGATGGAGCGGGACTCGGATGGTCAGTTCTACTCGCCGAGCATGAATTATCTCATCAACGCCGCCTACAACAACGGCGCCCTGACGCACACCAATTCCTGGGGCTCGCAGACCAACTACGGTGAATACACGACCGACTCCGAGGATGTCGACGACCGCGTGAACTACTACGACCAGTACTGGTCCTATGACGGAATGACCGTGCTGTTCTCCGCTGGAAACGACGGCAGCAACAGTGACACCATTTCTCCGCCGGCCACCGCCAAGAACCAGTTGGCCGTCGCCAATCACCACAACCGCGGTGGGGGCGCTCCTGACACACTCTCCTCTTCAAGCAGCCGCGGGCCGGTCGATGATGGCCGCCTCAAACCAGATGTCACAGCACCAGGGTCCTGGGTTCGCTCCTGCCGTTCGCAGGATGCCACTGATATTGCTGGGGCATCGTGGTCGAGCCAGTGGTATCTGGAATACTCGGGAACTTCGATGGCGGCACCGAATACGGCGGGAGCTTCAGCACTCATCCGTGAATATCTGAAGGAGGTGGCAGCGAGGCCAGAGCCTCAGGGGGCGCTGGTGCGTGGGCTGATCATCCTCGGTGCAGAGGACATGGGTACTCGGGACATCCCCAACATGAACGAAGGCTGGGGCCGAGTCAACCTCGCGAATTCTCTGGTCCCTGGGCAGAACACCGGAATCTACGTTGATGACCGCAACTATCTGAGAAGCGGAAACAGCCGCGATTACACGTTCAACATATCCGAGTCCTGGAAGCCGTTCAAGGTCGTCCTCTCCTGGTCCGACTACCGCGGCAACCGCTGGGCCTCGACCCAGTTACAGAACGATCTAGACCTCACTGTGACCGCCCCCGACGGCACGACCACATATCTCGGGAACGTGTTCGAGAATGGCCGTTCGTCAACCGGAGGCAGTACGGACACCCTGAACAACGTCGAAGTGGTGCTTGTTGACCAGGCTCAGAAAGGCATCTGGACTGTCCACGTCGAGGATGTGCGCCACGGTGGTCAGCGCTCACAGCAGACGTATGCACTGGCGGTGCGTGGAGCAGGCGTCGACGACCTGTCTCCAGACGCTGCCTTCGTCCCCAACTCGTTCCTGTTGTCCGATCCGATTCCGCAGGTGAACGAGGAGGTGACCTTCTCGCTGCAGGTCACCAACATGGGCAGCCGCACGATGGAGGATCTGATCGTGCGAACTACCGCTGGAAGTCAGAACCTAGGCGACGTGACAATCAGCCTCGGGCCGGGTGGAATCCGTGGCCTCAACTGGCAGTGGACCCCCACTTCACCAGGCACCAAGGACATCATCGTCCAACTCGATCCGACCGACGCATTCTCGGAGGAACTCGATGAGGGCAACAATCTGTTCTTGATTTCCGTCGGTGTCACCGAGCCTGGAGTGCGCCTCGACACCGACACCGAGGTGGTGACGCTGACTTCGGCGGAGACGAGCACGACGCAGTGGGATATTGAGTTGAAGAACACCGCTCTTCTGCCGACCAACGCCTCGATTTCGGCCACCAAGCCGATACGCCTCTCAGATGGCACCCAGTTCAACTGGTTCCAGTCATTCTCGCAGACCACGTTCGCGCTCAACGGTTCCGAGGTGTTCCAGGTCGGCCTGACGCTGGTGCATCCCTCACCTCCAGAGCCCGGTCTCTATCGGTTCACGGTAACGGCCACCGATGAGGACAATGGCATCCAGTATCCGCTGTCGCTCACGCTCGAGGTTCCGGTGCTGCCTGACCTGCACTTCACCATACCATTCTCCATACTGACGGTCTCTCCTGTGGCCAACACCTCCTTCTCCGTGGATCTCTGGAACGACGGGAACGGCGCTCAGGGGTGGGATCTCGATCTGTTCGCGCCCAATGGATGGCATCTTGGGTTCGATGACCTCGGTTCGATGCCTGGAGCGCCATCCGCGTCGTCAGGCTACATTCCGGCGGCCAGCACGCGAACCTTGGCGATTACCATGGTGCCGCCCTCGACGCATCTCGTGTCGGCGGGAACGCAACTCGTCGGGACGCTCAGGGCGATCTCGCAGATAGACGGGAGCGCACAGTGGTCGCAGCAGATATCGTTCGTGGTGGCCAGTCACAGAGACGGTACCATCGAACTCGAATCCGAATATGGTCAGTTGCGCTCGGACGGCGTGGCGAACCTACGCTTCACCGTGACGAACACCGGCAATGACGGAATGACGCTGACCCCCTCTGTCGAACTCCCCGGTGGCTGGTCGGTGACGAACAACCTGCCTGCGGTGGAACTCGCTCCTGGTCAGTCCGGGGACGTGGTCGTGGGCATAGCCGGTAACGGGCTTGCGCAGAGCGGTCCAATCCAACTTACTCTCACTAGTGAGGACGGCTACCGCATCGAGTGGGAGAGCGTTCTCGACGTGATTGCCATCCCGCGGCCGCTGCTGTCGTTCAGCAGCGTAATCATGCCCGATGGCTCCTCGTCGCCAGAACCGCTCGGGGCGGGTGACCATCCGGCTGGAGCACCCGGAGTGCGCCTCATCTGGTTCATCGAGAACGGTGGCAGCGAGGCGTGGACGCCGTCGGTCTATCTGCGCACGCCCAGCGCGGACTGGATGGCGCAGTGTGACGCTCCCGAGGAGATATCTGCCGGTGGAGGCCAACTAATCGAGTGTCTCGTCATGATTCCTACCTCCCTCCCGGCAGGCGAGCAGCCACAGCTCACGTTCGAACTCTCCGTAGAGGGAGTGGAGATCAACGATACCATCAGTCTGCGCGTCGCCTCCTCGAAGGCGGTCCAGTGGACCGTCAAGCCACATTCGGAACTGGTCGAGGGCGCCTCTACCGAGGTGCGCATCGAGGCGTACAATGCTGGCAACGCTCCGCTGTCGTACCTAATCGCGCTGTCGGGAACCGACGGCTGGAAGATCAGCCTGACCGGCTCCGACATGCTCGAACTGCAACCGGGTGAGTCGCGCGCGCTCGTAATGCAGGTGACACCCGATGAACCCGAGGAAGGCTACATCCATGTCTGGCTGCAGGAGGGGGCTGACGTATTCCAGAACGAGGTCGTCTACTCGGTGTCAGCAGAGGACGATCCGAACCGGGTCGCAACTCCATCCAGCGGCTCCTCTGGCCTGATATGGGCTGGCCTGATACTGCTGATCGTCGCTCTGGCCGTGGCATCTGGAGTCATGGTCAAGATAGCCCGCAGTCCGAAGGGTGGTCAGACCAGGCAATCGCGACCCCCACCGCCGAATTCACCCGACCTGCCTCCACCCCCGAGCATGGCCAACCTCGAACCGGCAGCACCGGTTGTCTCCGATCTGCCTCCGCCTCCGCCAGCCAAAGCCAAGCCAGTTTCCGCTCCACCTGTAGGAGCGTTCGCTGAGGAGAGCGAGGTTTCGGAGAGCGAGGTTTCTGATCGGCACCGCTGCTGGGTATGCCTTGAATCACTGTCGCAGACCGAGTGGCAGGCGTGTCCGGGCTGCGGTGCCCGTTACCATCTGTCGGGAGGCGGGTGCGCAGTCGACAAGTTGAGCGGCTGCCGCAACTGCGAACAGGATGTCTCAGAGTTCGTGACCATGGGGTGACACTGATGCCTGCAACTGAATCTAGACCAGTCCCGCAAGTCCGCATGTTCATAGATATCGCTCTCGCTCCGACCACCATGCGCATGAGCATGCGTAGCGCGCGCACGACCGCATTGCTGCTCGTGCTCCTGCTGCTCACCACCTCCAGCCCACTCGCCATGGCCGCGGGCGGCAGGGCGCTTGGGATTGCGATGTCCGCTAACCCGATGGCGCTGACAGTCAATCCGGGTGAAAACGGTAGTTACACCATCACCGTGACCAACACTGGTGACGAAGACATGACCGTTCAGTTGACCACCCAAGAAGAAGGGGGCTGTCAGGGATTCACAAGTACCATTCAGCAGATCACCGGTACGATAGAGTCTGGTAGTTCTGAGACCACTGATCTGAGTGTGACGCTCGCATCGAATGCGGAAGGCGATTGTGAGACCACTGTCACAGGAACCGCATCGGTGGCACCAGGTGGGACACCTGCAAGTCCGGAGCAGGCCGATGTCACGGTGACGACGACCGCGGGCGATGGCTCAGGAAATGCATTGTTCGGAGTTGAACTATCCTCAGGCTCTACGCAAAAGGAGTTCAACAACAACAATCCCATCAGGTGGGCTGTAACGGTGGAGAACACTGGCCAGCAGAACGAGACGATTTCGCTTGAGATGGTCAGCAACAGCACATGCACGTCACCACTGAGCGTCGAGGTAGACCCCAATCAGGTCGTACTCGATTCAGAAGACACCGAGGTTGTCCAAGTCGAAGTGACCGTTCCCGAGGGCACCGAGGCGGGAGAGCATTGCTTCACGTTGGAGGCTGTCGTCACCAACGACCCGAACCAACAGGAGCAGGCGAGCGATTCGATACAACTGCACCTCACTGTTCCCGAACTGCACACGTGTGATGCCGCGTTGAATGAGGCTTCGATGTCGGTCGATCCAGGTGAGACCCTCAGTAACACTGTGACCTTCACCAACACAGGAAACGCCGACTGGACCATCCGCTTCGATTTTTCCGGGTCGCGCAATTGGATCTCTGTCGTGGGAGGTAGTACGCACCTGCTGCCCTACAACGATGGCACCGGCACGGTCAGTTTCGACTTCACTGTGTCACCTGATGACTCGATGCCCGCCAATACGGAGATTCCGTTCGACATCGACGGCTACGACGATCAGAGCAACAAATGCAGCGCTGATCTCACTCTGATTCTCGGGCAGTCACATGCTGCCGACATCGACTTGCAGTCGACCCGCATCAGCGATGTGGAGCCAGGTACGACGGTCACTACCCAGGTGACTGTGTCGAACCTCGGGAACGGGGCAGAGACCTTCTCAGTGGGCACCAGCACCGTACTGGGCTGGACCACCAGTTTCGAAACCGGGACGATCACCCTCAATGGACGCCACGACACCAGCGGAACCAGCGGGTCGCTCACCTTGAGCATCAGCGCGCCGCAGGATGCGTTGGCGACCGACGAGTTGCTGTTCACCGTCAGCGTCAGTTCGTCCGGCGGCAGCACCACCTACGTGAGCGAGGACATCACCGTGACCGTCGCCGCCCATCGAGAGATGTCCGCCAGCATGGTCTCGCTCGAACAGTGGGGAACCACAGGAGAGGTCGCCAAGTTCCCTGTTGTGATCACCAACGAGGGCAACATCCGCGATCCCTTCCGTCTGTCGGTGTGCGATGACCCACCTACCAGCAACCCGAACCTGTGCGCCAGCCCGGCGTGGGATTCCCGCTTCAGTGATTCGGCCGGCTCGGAGATTACCTCGATATCACTCGATCCGGGACAGACCGTCACCGTCTGGCTGGACATTACCATACAAGGTGAGTTGGAGCGAGACAGCGAGAAGTTCCAGGTGCGCGTGCGCAACCAGAACGAAATCAGCGTCGAGGAGCGCTTCGACATCGTATGCATAGTCTCGAACTACGACTACCGCATGGCGATTACCCTGCAGGAGCCCGGGGAGATACCCGATCTGCTGGAGGTTTCACTGCCACCCGAAGGCGAGATCACGGTCATCATGTTCATCACCGATGTTGGCAATTCGTCGTTCCCTGAGGAAGCGCTCATCACTCTATCCGGGATGGAATCCACCGTGGAGACCATCCTCACCGTCAACGGTTCCGTGGTCAGCGGTCCATTCTCTGTGCCGAAAGGCGAGTCGTTGGAAGTCAGGCTGACACTGAAGGTGCTCGAGGGCGTACCGGATGGACAGTCTGGCACCATCACCATCTCCGCGGCGAGTACGCGCAACGCCGCAGAGCCATCCGAGGTCAGGGTGCAGATCACCGTGAACACGGTGCGTGAACTCGAGTTCTCCGTTGACGGCTCGGAGAGCATCTCGATCACCTACGGCGAGGTGGCGCGAATGTGGGTGAACGTATCCAACAAAGGCAACGTCGAGCAGAATGTCGAGTTGAGCAGCAGCGACCCGCTGCGCGGGTGGTCGATCGAGGTTCTTGAGGAGGAATTGACGCTTGCTCCAGGTCAGAGCGAATCGGTCGAGGTCATCGTGAAGCCGCCCACCGACCTTACCCAATCGGACACGTTCACCTTCACTGTGTACGCCCAGCCTGAGGGCGACCCCGACCTCCGTCAGCCGATCGACATGCAGGTCACCGCGCATCCAGAGATGTCGTTTTTCGGAACAAGTGACACCATCGGGTTGGCGGCGATGGGATTGCTGCTGCTGCTGGTCGCTTTGGCACTGGTCACGATGTCAACCTCACGCCGCGAAGAGGAGTGACCCTCGCGCGAGTGAGCGCGCCGCGCGCGCAGGCCCTTGAACCCCCGAAGGGGGCTCAAGGGGTGCTGGATATGCTTATGGAGGCCTTGCAGGTCGAGCAGTTCAGCGAGTCTTCGGACTCTGAGGGGGGCCTCGAACATGGTAGTGGAGAACGTTCCAGAAACCTACCTTGCAGTGGCGTTCATGACGCTCATCGGCATCGGCATGCCGCTGGGTGGATTCCTCACTTCTCGCTTCTTCCGGCCGACACCGGACCCGAACGATCCGACCAAGCTTCGCTCGATACTGCTTCCGGGATACGAGAGCGACCATTCGCTCTACCGTAGGGGCATGTCGACCTACGAATGCGGCTCCGTTCCGGTCGGCGAGGCGATGATCGATTTCCATTTCCAGTACTATTGGTACGCCATCATCTTCCTCGTGTTCGACATCGCGTTCATGTTTCTGGCGTTCGGAGCATTGCTCGCCATCGACACCCAGCCTGGTGAGCGGGCGTCGCTTGAGACCGCTCTGGCTGGAATGACCACCGTGGCGGCATTCCTCGCGCTGATGGGACTCGGCGTGTGGTACGCCTTCCGCAAGCGAGGCAGAATCTACATCTGAGGTGAATGACATGACTGGAGCCCCTGATCAGAACTACAACGTCTTCAGCAGCCAAGCGCTCATCGACGTGGTAGGCGACGTCACTGACGAGGCGCTGAAAGCAAGTCGCATGAAGCAGTTCATCGGCGTGCTCGGTGGCCGTCTGATGAACTGGGGTCAGCGCAAGTCGCTGTTCCCGCTGCATCTGGGCATCAAGTGCTGCGCGCTGGAGATGGCGGCGGCGGGCGGCTCCCGCTTCGACGCCGAACGCTTCGGCGTGTTCTTCCGCTCCACACCGCGCCAGTGTGACGTAATGATCGTCAATGGCCCCATCAGCAAGAAGTTCGCCGACCCAATCGTCCGGCTGTGGGAGCAGATGCCTGAGCCGAAATGGTGCATCGCCATGGGTGAGTGCGCCATCTCAGGTGGTCCGTACTACCAGTCCTACAACATCCTCGAGGGTGTCGAGACGATCATCCCGGTCGATGTCTACATCCCCGGATGCCCGCCCCGCCCAGAAGCTCTCATCGACGGTTTCGCCAAACTGCGTCAGAAGATCATGCGCATCGGAATCAAACCCAGCACGGACAGAGAGGGTGATGCCCCGATCATCGTGGGAGATGACTGAGCAGGAGGAATGACGGATGGGAATGAAAGTGGACATGGAGGTGGCTGAGGTGGCCGCCAACCTCGTGGTCGGGTATGGCCGCGCTCGCTGGGGGGGAACGGGACTCACAATCGAGGTTCTGCACCACGCCGGCGGCCGCTTCAA
>CALCOR010000304.1 GCA_937897085.1 uncultured euryarchaeote
GAGGAATCGATTATCGACACAGTCCATCCTATCCTTGAGAATGACTGGGTTTGAGTAACCGAAGCATTGAGGGATTGTGGGCGGGCCGAAGCGGTTGATGGTACGCGCTGACCAGGTCATCGTGGCGCTCGATATCCTCGATGTGGACCGTGTTCTCGATCTGGTTGACAAGTTGCTTCCTTCTGGCATATGCTGGTTCAAGGTCGGTGTATCCCTATGGACACACGCCGGCAGAGAAGTGGTCGACGCAATCAAGCAACGCGGCGGCAAGGTGTTCCTCGATCTCAAACTGCACGACATTCCACACCAGGTTGGGTTGGCGACGACCGCGGCCGCTGAACTAGGGGTGGATCTGCTGACCGTGCACGCCAGCGGCGGTGAGGAGATGCTCAAGGCGGCTGTGGCCAGTGCCGGGGACGACATGCGCCTGCTGGCGATCACCGTGCTCACCAGCCTCGATGCCGAGGAAGGAGAGGTGGAGCGGTTGGCTCAGTTGGCGTACGATTCAGGAGTTCATGGTGCAGTCTGTTCGCCGCTCGAAGTAGCGCACCTGCGCAGCGTCCTTCCCGAGCCATTCCTGTTGGTGACGCCGGGTGTCAGGCCGGCGGGCAGCGCTGCCGATGACCAGCGACGCGTCGCCACACCAGAGGACGCTGTCGCTTCAGGGAGCAGCCTGCTCGTCATCGGGCGCCCAATCACGGGCGCTGAAGACCCTGTGGAAGCAGTGAACGACATAATCTCGGGATGAGTTGAGAGCGAAACGCTTGACAGGGACGGCGCACATCCGCATGGTGATGGCTTACGCGATGACCTGGCTGTTCGCCCTCATAGCGACCGGGTGCCTTTTCGCTCTGGCCCTTTGGCAGTACAACGTTCACCGCGAGCTGGATGCCAGGCTCTCCCGCTGCGATGCGACTCTGATAACCAGCCTGCAGCACAGGATTGAGGTAGTTACTGATGCACCGGTTGGAAGCATGCTCGTCCCCTATGTGCCGGTGCAGTTAGTTGAGCAGCAGACCGTCCAGCAACCAGCAGCCTTGCCACAACCCCCAGCAGCGAGATTGATTGGGGGCGGGCCGCCTGATGTACCGGACCTGGATTGATCAGAACGGCAGCATGCCCATCTGTTTCAATCCGTAACCAATCGCTGCGAGCGCGCCCCCGAACAACACCAACGCGAGCAGCAGGAAACCCTTCCCTCGGCGGCGGCCTGGGGCCTTCGTGGTCAATGCAGGAAGGGCGTCTGGTGGTGGGGGTAAGGGAAGATCACCCAACATATCAGCGGCGGAAACCTCCTCCTCAGCATCCTTCTCCTGAAGATCAGGGTAGAGTTGGTCGAGGTCGGCGACACCAGGGGCCTCAGGAACATCACCCATGATATCGTCCCACACCTCATCCACGGACGTAGCCGTGAC
>CALCOR010000305.1 GCA_937897085.1 uncultured euryarchaeote
ATGGTGGGCAAGATGTGAGCATCGGCATTCGCCTCCAACGTCTCGCCAAACTGTTCCCGCCGTTGCATCCAATCAAGCACCACGGCTTCACCGAATTCTCCGACCGGCATCTGGAGTATGCACTCCAGAGCCCGCTCCCAGACCGAACGGCTGTAGAGACCGCGCTCACCGTGACATTCCTCGCCGCAATACGGCTCGATGTAGAGGTAGCCGCGTCCCTCGATGCACCTCCACTCTCCTGCACTCGCCCAGTCAGCCAGTTGCAGCATCCCCGCTGCCAGTTGGTCGACGTTCACCTCGCCATCGGTACGCAATCGGCGCAGATGCGAGATGCAGTTGCTCTCGTATTCGGGATAAGGAAGCGGCTCCATCCAGTCGAGGATGTCCGCTTCGAGATCGATGTCGAAACTGCGGTTGAGCACTACATCCGCCTCGGGGCGCATGTCGCGCAACTCGCGAGTCTCCAGTCCCTGCTCGAGTTCAGACCACTCGCATTCCAGCATCCGACACCAACTGGGACGGTGTACCAGGCGTGCAATCATCTCGACGGCCATGTCGACTCCGACCCCCGTTCACGCCCGGATGCCATCAAGGCTACCATTGTGCACAGCCTAGGGATTTACCCTTTGAGAGCGTCTGATTGAAGAGGGGGCGTCAGCCGAGAGCGTTGTGAGCGCACCGTGAGCGTGCCGGCGAGGACTCCCATATGGCGACCATCGAGGAGCAGATCGCCGATATTCAAGCGGAGATAGACAAGACGCAGAAGAACAAGGCGACAGAGCACCACCTTGGGAAGCTGAAGGCGAAGATCGCCAAACTGAAGGCGGAGCAGGAGAAACGTCAGGCACATGCGAAATCGAGTGGTCCGGCTAAAGGATTCGAAGTCAAGAAATCGGGCGATGCGACGGTCTCTCTGGTCGGTTTCCCGAGTGTGGGCAAGTCGACTCTGATTCAACAGGTCACGGATGCACAGTCAGAGACCGGCGGATATGCCTTCACCACCCTCACCTGCATTCCCGGGGTGATGGAACACAGGGGAGCAAGGATCCAGATCCTCGACCTGCCAGGACTGATCAAGGGCGCTGCGGATGGCAAGGGGCGCGGCAAGGAGATTCTCGGTGTCGTGCGCACATGCGACATGGTGCTCTACATCCTCGACCCGTTTCAGGAGATGCATCTACCCGTACTGCACCGGGAACTCGAACTAGCAGGCATGCGCCTCAACCAACCCCCCCCACAGGTGTTCATCACCCGCCTGCAGAAAGGTGGAATCGAGGTCCGCTCCACCGTCGAGCAGACGCACCTCACAGTTGAGCAGATGCGCGACATCATCCGCTCGTTCGGATACACCAGCGCGCTGGTCACCCTCAGAGTCAATGCGACCGCAGACATGCTGGTCGACACGATGGCGGGCAGCCGTGTCTACTCGAAGGCGGTCGTGATCATCAACAAGATCGACCTCGCCACTCCAGAGGACATCACCGCCATCCGCGCCACCCTTCCCGAGGGTTGGCCCGTCCTACCCATCTCGGCGGTCACGGGCGAGGGGATCGAGGAGATGAAGGACTTCATCTACGACAATCTCGGTTTCATGTCGATATTTCTCAAGCCTCAAGGTCAGGAGGCGGACCTCGTCGAGCCGCTCATCGTCAAGGACACCAGCACCGTTCAGGATGTGTGCGCCACACTCCACCGCGACTTCGTGCGCAAGTTCCGCTACGCACGCGTGACGGGACCTTCTGCCAAATTCGACTGGCAACGGGTCGGACTGCATCACCACCTGATGGATGGCGACCTGCTCAGCATCATCATGCGCCGCTGAGCGGAAGTAAGACTCTCAGTCGGTGGCTGGGAGCAGGACCGTGAAGGTAGAGCCGACATCTGGCTCGCTGGCGACCTCGATGGTGCCTCCGTGCATCTCGATGAAGTGCTTGGTGAGCGCCAGCCCGAGCCCTGTTCCGGGCTTAGGGCGTCCTGAAGGCCCTTTCACCTGCACGAATTCAAGGAAGATCACCTGCAGGTCATCTTGGCTCATGCCCATGCCGCTGTCTTGCACCTCGATGCACACGGAATCTCCGAGATTACGGCTGTAGATCTTCACCTCCCCCCCTTCGTTGGTGTACTTTACTGCGTTCGAGATGAGGTTGATGATGATCTGCCTGAGCGCCCGCGGGTCAGCCTGCAACTCACCCAGGTCACCCAGATCAGTTGTGAGTTTCACCCCCTTCTCACGGGCGGTGGCACGGAGGATGACGACCGCTTCATCAATGATCTTCGAGGGGAGGGTCGCTTCGGTGTGCAACTCAAACCGGCCAGCGACGATCTTCGAGATGTCGAGCAGTTCGTCGACGAGCGAGAGCAGGTGGTCGCACGATGAGCGGATCGCTGTCAGGCTCTCGTGTTCGAATGTGCCTTCATTCGAGGATTCGAGCATCAGTTCCGTGTAGCCGACGATTCCCTGCAACGGCGTGCGCAGTTCATGGCTCATCCCGGAATAGAAGCCGAGCCGCTGCTCCTGACTCGATTCCAACTCACGTTGCATGGCGACCATCTCGGTCACCTCGTGGAACACCGCCACCGCTCCGATGAGGCTGTCGTCACGTCCATGCAGCGGTGATGTTGACAGGCGGAAGTGCCGCGCCTCGTCTCCCTCTCCCCAACTCACAGCCACTTCACTGATGGGAGTCCCGTCGCGCAGAACGGCCGTGACCGGAAACGTCGCTTGGGTAATCGGAGTTCCATCCTCTGCCATCCAGTCGAACTGACAGACGTAATCCGCCAAGGTGAGTTCGGGGGTGTACTCGAGACCGACCCGTGTTCGGGCGACGTCGTTGAGCAGAACCACGTGGCCGCGCGCATCGACCACCGCGACGCCGGAGTTGATGCTGCGCAGGATGTTGGTCAATTGCTCGCTGCGCTGGTGCAACGCATCGAGCAACTCCTCGGCAGCGGGTACCTCTTCCTCGACCATGTTCACACACTCAGTGTGGCGACGAGGCTGTCGACTGCGTATCACACCTGCGGCAACAGTGCGGGAGAGCATTGAATAGCGACGCGGGCATGGACGAGTGCTGGAGCGATGCGCATGGACCGACGCTTTCCCCGAATCGGATTGCTCTCGCTGCTGGTGGCGGCCACACAACTGTTCACTCTGGTGTTCAACGGGTTGCTCGGATGGTTTCCCGGAGCATTGCTCGGTTCAGGTGCCTGGGGAATGAAGTTCCACCTCTATCCGTACCTCCGACAGATACTCGGCCTGCCGTACAAAGCCGACTCCTTCTGGTCAGATGCCGGTTCGCTCACGGGCCAGGAATATGCGATGGTGGTGCTGGTGCTGATCACTGGAGTCATCGGCTACATCGGCACACGCGAACGGCCGTCGTTCGAGGGGCCGGAGAAGAAGAGCTACGAAGACCAGCGCGCAGCGCTGGAAGCGGGGGCTGTCGGAATAGCCCGACCATCAGGACTCTCGGTGATCAACCCGACCACTGCCGCGATTGTGGACAGCGTGGTTGGAGGAGATACGACTCCTACCGGCGATGTGATTACGCGCGCACTCGGTGAGATGGCGGTCGTTGCCGCTGAGATGGCGCCTGAGGATTCCGATGACAACGAGGACATCCCCTTACTGGACAGCCGCTACACAGTCAGCATCGACAACGAGTCAGAGCCTATGGATGACGGCGATACCCTAGGTGCGGCGGACGATGAGGATGACTGGGCGGACGAGTGGTTCTCTCCTGGAGAGAATGGTGGCGTTGCGTCCTCTACGGATTCGAAAGAAGAGGTGGTGGTTGATCTGACGCAGGAGTTGGAGCCACTCGATGACGAGTTGCCGGAACTGGAAGTGGTTGCGGTGGTGGCTGATTCCCAAGCCGACCTCACAGTACCTGTTGCGCGGGCCTTCGTAGAAGCTCGCACAGGACCGCGCGTCGGTGCCATGCCGGTGCGTCCTGAAGGGCTTCCGGCAGCCGCCGAGTGGGACATCGAGAACGAATGCTGGGTGCTGTTCGGACGTCCAATCGAGATGGCTCAACTACCACAACCGGCACCTCAGAAGCCGGAATGGGCGCAGAAGTCTGATCCAGTGGAACTCCCTACCGTCCCGAGTCCCCCGAAGAAGGGCCTTCCCACGATTCCCAGCACATCGAAGACAGTGGGTATGCCCAGTCTACCATCCCTGCCACGACGCTCCTAGGCCGACCAACGATGCTGGGGAGTCGAGCGCCAACATGATGGCGAACCGGCCTGTGCGAGCCGCTGATGACAGGCGCTGCTGGGGATGGACTGGTCAGCGCGTTCGAGGAACTGCTTGAATCGCCACAGGGAGAGTTGCTGTCGGCCACCAGCGATATGTTACGCAGTCACATGAAGGCGTTCGTTGCTCTGTTCTTCCTGACGATGGCCGTCGGCTACCCCCTCGCCGGCGAAGCTGTGGAGTGGCTCCTGAACCAAGATGACCTCGTACCCTCCGAAGTGGAGATTGTCGTGCTGCAGCCGCTGGAACTGGTGATACTGCAACTGCAACTTGCAGCTCACATGGCGGTGGCCGTGGTGGTGCTGGCGCTGATTCTGGATCTGGCTTGGAACGTCGGTCGAGACGAGCGCATCCGAAGCCAACTAGCCGAAGTCGCCCTTCCGTTCGCTCCTGCACTCATCAGGGTGTTGATCGCTGTGTCCATCTCTGTCGGCCTGGCGATTCTCGGTCTGTGGTACACTCTCGACTTCCTGCTGCCGCTGCTGCTCGATTACCTGCATGCAGACGCCGCCTCGGTCGGGCTTACTGCCAACTGGCAGTTATCGGCGTGGATCGGGTTCATCGCCGGGCTCTGTCTGGGATCGGTGGTCGGATTCCAAGTACCACTGCTGACATTGCTCACGCTGCGCGGCGGCCTCGTCGAGCGTTCGATGCTCACCGGCTATCGACGGCACATCTACCTCGCCGCCTTCATCGTCGGCGCATTGCTCTCGCCGCCCGACCCTCTGTCGATGCTGCTTGTCGCAGGGCCGATGATCATCTTGTTCGAGCTTGCGCTCCTGCTCGATCAACTGCTGCCGTCGTCCTCGGATTGAGGCGCGGCTTCTTCGGGCTCGGATTCTCCACGGTTGCGCCGGTCCTCTGCGTTGGCCACGTCGATTCCATCCTGCACGTCCACCCAGCGCATCATCACCGCTCCGATGACGATGAGCACACCGATGCTCAGGATTCCGACCCGGCTGTCGTACAACACTGTCAGTGTGCCATAGAGAAGTGGGCCGATCAAGGCGGCGACCTTGCCGAAGAA
>CALCOR010000306.1 GCA_937897085.1 uncultured euryarchaeote
AGTTCAGGCGCTTCAAGATTCCAATGTACTTCGCCGCTTGGAGTCACTCCCTGCGCTTCAAGTCCGGCCACGACTCCAGCCCCTGAACCCGCCACAGTGGCGAGTGTCATGAAGCCCGCCGGGCGCGCCCCGTCTTAGAATGCATCGGAATGAACGTGGATTCGTGCCATGCCTCCTCATCCGCGCCCAGCCCCCGAAAATCGCGTTCAGGTCGGGGTCGCGGCCGGCCACTTGTTAATGGCAGTCTGACCCCTCCCCACCTCAATGAGCGACGGGTCCGAGCCGTCTGAAGACGATGTCATCCGCGAGCGGAAGTTCCGCTTGCAAGGTGGCATCGACCTAGCCAGTTTCCTCGGCGATGACGGGCTCGATGAGTCGACAGCGGAACCTACGCCACTCCCTGAGACTGAACATCAGGAGGAAGTGGAGGATGTCGCCATGGGCGAGGTGTTCGACCCGTTCGCGGACGGGCCGCGACCAGGTGATGTCCAGCGGGACGGCACGGTCAGGATGCCGCCGGAGATGGACACCATCACGGAGTTCGCCACCACTGGTGAGAAACGGTTGCACTGGGGCCTGATGGTCTCGATGATCGTCGTCTATTCGGCGGTTGGATTCATCCTTGGGACCTACGATGGAATCCCGCCGCTGCTCGGGATGTTCTCACTTCTGGGTCTAGCACTGTTCGGCTTCTGGCTGGGGGAGCGTTGGGTTCCCGATCCCGGTATGCACATCCTCGGTGTCACCTGGGTGATCATCACGATGAAACTGCTCTACGGGCTGACGATCGACCTGCATCACTGGGAGTTGTGGGGCATCTTCCCGATCGATGCCACCACACTCGGACTGCTGCTGCTGGCGCTGGTCGTGCTGAACGTACTCGTCGCCTATCACCATGACCACGACGCGATCGCCGCGCAGGCGACGCTGGTGCTGCTGGCGATCGGCTCGGGCGCCGGCGCCGTCTACGGACAACTAGGAGTTGCCACGGGCATCATATTGGCCACGCTGCTGCTGCATGGGTTGGCCTTGCATCGTAAGAGCGGGAATCTCGCATCGTTGGGAGTGGCCGCATCCAACATCTGGATTGGCCTGCACGCCTTCAGCCAGAATTGGTCCATCGGAGCGCTGACGCTGGTTCGCTTCGAGGACCCGCTACTGCTGTTTCTTCTGCTCACCGGCGTCAACGCGCTGAACGCCACGATGGCCACCCGCTTCGCTCGCGAGGAGAACTGGTTCAGCCAGGGCCTGTCGCTCATCGGGCTTGGGAAGCCTGGACTGTGGTCGGTGTCCATCGGGTTGGCGATGATTGGCGCCTTGCTCGCTATATCCTCTCATAGGGTGGATACCAGTTATTCGCTCGGTCTGGTGACGATGCTGCTCGCCACCTTCGGTGGTTCCTATCTCGTGGTGCGCGGCGTGGAATTCTGGAGGGTGTTACGCCCGCTCGCCGCTGGGATACCCATGCTGCTGTTGCTCATCATCTTCGAGTCGGGTGCGCTCAGTGCTCCTTTCGGGCTTGATGGATACGATGTTTTCACCACTTTGGCGGCTGCGCTGACCGCCTACGTCCTGCTCTCCAACCAGGCCGCAGTCAGCGACCATGTCTTGTGGATTGGCAGCCTCGTCATGGTGCTACTGCTCACCATCCTCGTTCCGGCGAGCACCACCGAGGCGGGAGGCGACGGTGGGCTGCTGCTGTTGGGGACACTCGCCGCAGTGCATCTGGGAACCGCCACGCTCGCCATCCTGCGTCGCTCACCTTCACTGGCCGGGGTCACGGTGCTCACTCCCTGGCTGTGGACGCTGGCGGTCACCCTGTGGGCCGGAGGGGCGCGCACGTTCAACGCTGCCAAGCAGGTGTGGGAACTGGACAGTGGCATCGTCGGCTACGACGGCTGGATGTTGGTTGGGTACCTCGTGTTCGCCACGCTGCTACAGTATCCGGTCAATCGTCAGCTGGGTGATACCGGAGTCAATCTGGCAGGTCGTCTGATTGGCTTGTCAGAGATGGGCGCTCGCCTGCGCGACAGCGGGCTGATGCGCCTGTGGAACCTCGGTTTCCTAGCCGCGCTGGTCGTCTGGATAGCGGCCACTCGACCTGAATCCATGCCTGGCTATGGACTGCTGATCGGTCTGTCAGCGCTGCTGCTGGTACATATCGGGGCCCAGTGCGAGGGTAGGCATCAGGACAATCCGCGCACACTGTTGATCCTGTGGGGCATCACCGCCGCTTGGCTGCAGTGGAAATACGGGCTGGACGCCGCTTGGATGTTGCTGACGACAGCCGCCGGCGTGGCGCTGGTGGTGTTCGATGACAAGCCGGCATCAGAGTCTCGCGTGCCGGCGCTGCTCACGCTGATGATGGGATTTATCGCGCTGCAGGCGACGTTGTTCAGTTTGGACCAGTTGACCACCTCATTGCTCGATGGGAATGTGCTGACATCACCATCCATCACCGGTTGGGTGCTGATCGGTTGCGTAAGTGCAACGCTTGGACTCTATCTACCGCGCGCCGGCCACCTTGAGGAATTGCTCAAACCGGCAGCGGCCTCCGTGGTGATGCTGTTCACGGCCATCCGCGCCACCTCACTGGAAGGCATGCTATCGATTCAATTGCTGCTGGCCGGCCTGTTGTTCGTCCTCTCAGGAGTATGGCTCGCTGCTCAGGGAGAGATTCGCTCCGAACTGAAGGTGATCGGTCGGCGTTCAGCCCGAGAAGACAAACTACGCCGATTGCAGATGGTGCAGGATGCACTCTCAGAGCAGGAACTGGTTGGCAGGCCTGAGCAGTTGCTGCTGAAGGGCGGTGAAGCAGAAACTGGAGACTCCTCACTCGACCAGATTGAACTTGACAGCGCCCCTGCCGTCAATCTGCTTCCGTCCGTACCTGTTTCGGGTGCGCCCGCGCCTGCTCACGCGAGCATGCGCACGTACCACTTCACCGATGAGGATCTTGCCTCACGGGCGGAAGACGCGGGAGACGAACTGGCGCGGAGCCTCTCGCAGGCAGTGTCGACGGGGAACGTGACGGTGATCGTCCCTGAGTTGTACGAGTTGGCGGAGAAGCAGAAGAAGCGGGCGAAGCGGTCGGGTGCATCGGGTGCGCACGACCTGATGTTCGGCGACATCCATCATCGACCTGTGGTGGTGATGACGTTCATCGCTGGTGTGCTGTTATTCTCCGCTTGGAATGCCTACATTTCTGGAGCGGCAGCATCAGGAATATTGGCGCTGGCGAGCGTAATCTGTCTGTTGCTCATCTTCATCTCCCGCTGGCGAGCATCCTCCAACCAGTTGACGCTGCCGGACATCATGGGAATGGAGACTCCGTTCGCCATGACGATGATCGGCTTGAGCATCGTCCACTTCGTCGGTCGTCAGGCTCCTGGTTCGAGAATGGTGGAACAACTCGACCTGATGGTGCTCATCGCCGTTCTCGTGCTGCTCGCAGGCATCTCGCTAATCGGGCGCCGGGATCTCGCCATGCGCATCCCGTCGGCACTCGAGTGGGTCGTCTACTGCTTGCTGGCCTCGCGCATCGGAGGGGCCATACTCGCTGGCAGCATGCCGCTGCCGCTGCTCACCAACCCGTTCGCGTTCGACAGTGAACTCACCTGGACCGGCGCCTGGCTACTTCTCGAAGGCGTGCTTTTCGGCATCGTCGTCCTGTGGGATTGGATCGAGGGTATGCGTGCCAGCCGTGGCCTTCCCGACGCTCGCGGCGCTGCTGGAAGAGGTGGCTGGGTGGTGATGATCACAATGCTCTCGTTCGGCCCGGCTGCGCTGCTGGCGATTGCCCTAGGCTTGCGCCGCGCCTACCAGTGGAGCCAACCGGCCGCCGCTGCCCTCGACGTGCTCGCCATCGCCGGTGCTTGGGTGGCGTTGATCGCATGGGTGGAGCCGCTCGCCGACACGCTCCCGTGGGCGCTGATCGGACTCGGTCTGCTGATGCTCGCCGCCACCGCTGTCACCATCCCCATGCGCGCACAGCGCTGGACCGCTGCCTGGTCGTGGAACGCGCACGGCCTGCTGCTGCTGGGCCTGCTGCTGCTGTTCAAATGGGTCACGCCGTTCATGTCCATCGCATTGCTCGCTCTTTCTCTCACCATCTGGGTGGCAGGGATTCTGCAATTGCGCCGCTCGCTGCGCATCTGGGGTGCGGCGGACCTCGTACTCGCCATCGTCGCAGGCCTGCTTTCGATCCAGACCGTGGTCAATCCCATCGGTCTGCTGCTGATGCTCATCGCACTCGGTGTCGTCCTTGGCATCGTTGCTTGGCTTGGTCAGCGCTACGAGGGACAACTCGCTGTGGATTGAAGTCCACACATCCGACGAGTTGGGCTCTTTACACGCCGTGCGTGATGGAAAATTGGAAGCCCAACTTTGATGAGAGACGGGCACCCGAACCAAACTGATGGGCGGCCCTTGGATAAGCGACGAGCGGGAGGATCCGCCGATTCCGCTCGGTCTCAACGAGATGACCATTCCGCGCGCTGCCATCCTTGCCTCGATAGGCACCATCGCCATACTGCTGCTATCCGTCATTTGGGTCGGCTGGGGAGCGTACGTGTTCGTCGGCCAACTCGACAAGGCATTCGCCACCGTCGATGAGGACTCGCTCAAGCAGGGGGATCGCTGGTCGTGGGAGGTGATGCTGCTGTTCGAGACCTGTGAGCCGCGCGACGACGTCTGGGCGTGGCCCGAGAACCTCTCGGCACAGGACGAGCCGTTCTGGCTGCCCGGGGAATTGAGTTGTGATTGGGAGCATCAGGGTGCACAGGACAGGGCGGTGTTCGCCATCAATAATGCCGGCAACGAGACGCTCGACCTGCAGGTGTCGTTGAGCACAGAGAACGTCATCGTCACTCACCCTTCGGGCGGCGTGGTAAGCGTGGAGCCTGATACAGCGGAACTGGTGGCCTTGCAGTTGACGGGTGACATAGAGGAGGAGACGTTCGTCATCACAGTAGCCCACGCCACCGTCAGTGAAGCGCGGGTGGAACTCGAGGTGCACCTGCTCGCCGACTCGGCCTCGATGAACCTGCACTCATCCCCAGGACAGCGGATGACAGTGCACTACCAAGTGTGGATCTACGACACCGGCGAGGACCTCGACGAGGGGGACCTTCCGGCGACCGCGGGGGAGGACCCGATGTGTGACACTGGAGCCCCGTGGCTCTGCTACATCAAAGGATTCGGCTGGGGCTTGGTTGGACTTGATTGCATGACCGATCGTTGCCTGTTATTCGATGGCTCCACCCATCGCGTTCTGTTGCCCCCCGAACTCGCCTACAAGGACCGTCCAGACCGAGAACCGGCGAACAACCAGTGGCTAATGTTCGAGTTGAGCATCAACGAACTCTATCTTTGAGTCAGGTCACCTGAGCGAAAAGTGCAAATCACCCACCGCCATCCTGTCAGAGGTCGCACCATGTTGTCAAGCCCCACCGCCATCGCACTTTCGCCAGATCTCTACGGTCATGCCGAGGTTGTCGCTCCGCTCGACAGTCCTTCAGAGGATGGCATCCGCGCCATGTCTGCGAGCAATCCGCCCCCGCTGTACCTCACCGCTCACATGCGCCGTATGTCGACACCGTGGCCGATCTGCCTGATGCGGGCTGAGCAGCTTGCGGAGCGCCGGCTCGCCGATGGCAAGGTGCTCGACCCGGCGTGTGGGTCTGGAATGCAGTTGTTCGCCTACTGTGCCCGCCTGCGTCGGTCGGGCATCGGCATCGAGATGGATTCTGATGCTGCCCTGCTGGCTGCGGCCAACGGGCAGCGCATCGCCGATGTGCACGGCGACATCTGGGTGGATGGCAGCAACGTCCTCGTCGGGGACGGGCTGGATGCTGCCGGAGCAATGAACTCTGTGCGTGCAAACGGGCGCAGCATCGCCGTGCTGCACGTCGACCCAGCACGTCCGCGGGATGCACAGCGACATTCCTTGGATGAGATGCAGCCCCCCCTCTCCAAATTGTTGTCCGCCTGGGCGCCATATCTGGCCGAGGGTCCGGCCGGACCGGGGTTGATCATCGACCTATCGCCTCGGCTATCCGACGAGCAAATGTTGGAGGTGAAGCAGTTGCTGCACTCAAACTGGCCAGACGCCCCGCTCACCTGGGAATGGGTCTCCACAGGCCACGGTCGCATCGACCGGCTGACCGCCTGGTTCGGATCCGCCGCCGACCCTCGTTGTGATGCGCGCATCCTGCGTCTGCTCGCCAACGGTGAGGTCTACTGTCTGGGTGGGTCGAGTGACTTCCCTGTGGCAGAGATTGGCGTGCCACCCCAAGAGGGTGAATGGCTCACCATCGTGGACACCGCGCTGGTGGCCGCAGGCCTGCACGACGAGTGGATCGAGCGCGCTCTGCCGCGAAAGTCCGAGCATCGATGGCTGCGCTCCGAAGGCCGAAGACCGCTGCTGCTCTCTTCGGTCGAGCCGCGCATGCACGACCCCGAGGTGGACGCGTTCGTAGCCAGCACGGGCAAGGTGGCTGGTCGGGTGAAGCGACCTCCAACCGTAGCGAACATCGATTCGCTGTTGGTGACCATTCGCTCGGCGTACCTGTCGAAGTTGACCTTGCGCTGCGCTCTCGACCCCGACGAGCAGCCAAACATCCAGCGCGAACTCGATCGGGCGATGCGCATCTATCCGCGCGGCCGGCGTGGATTCCTCGTCGACCTGCCCACAGACGATGGCATCAACTGGTTCGTATGCGTTGAGCCGGACGAGAGCACATCCCCGTGAGTCGGCTCAAGCACAGGGAGCACTCTGAAAATCGGAGTGGACCACGGTCCCGCCTACGGCGGGCTTGTGGCATTCATCATGCGAGTTAAATAGGGAGGGCAGGTCCGAGAGCCGCTGGCCTAGTCAGCCACCGGGAGACCGGTGAACTCGGGGGAACCGAATATGGCACGAGCAGACGATGTTGAGCGCGGTGCTGATTTCAAGTACATTCTTCGGCTTGCCAACTCCGACGTCGACGGATTACGCCAGATAGCGATGGGTCTTACCGGCATCAAGGGCGTCGGCATTCGGACCGCCGTCTCGCTGTGTGACAATGCCAACATCCCGCGGGACAAACTCGGTGGCGATCTGACCGATGAGGAGGAGAAAGCGCTCGAGGAAGCGCTCGAATCTCATCCTGAGGCGGTTCCGGAGTGGATGCTCAACCGCCAGCGGGACTTCGCTACAGGTGAGGAGCTGCATCTGTTTGCTCAGGAGGTCACAATGACCCAGAAAGATGACATCGATCGCATGCGCGCTGCCAAGAGTTACCGCGGCGTCAGGCACGCCAGCGGTGCACGAGTGCGAGGCCAGCGAACCAGATCCAACGGACGCACGGGCCTCACTCTCGGTGTCGAGAAGAAGAAGAAGGAGACTTGAGGTGAACTAGATGGGACATCCGAGATTCTCCAAGCGTCGCTGGCAGGGGCCTAAACACCCATGGATGTCCGAGCGAATCATTGAGGAGAAACAGTTGATTGTCAACTACGGTCTGGGCAATGGCAAGGGCATTGGCGGCCACCGTGAAATCTGGAAGGCGCGCAGTAAGTTGCGTCGTTGGCGCCAGAACGCCATGAAGTTGATTGGAAGGGTTGATTCCACCGAAGGCCACTTCGCCCGCGAGAAACAGGACTTGATCAACTCGCTGCAGCGACGCGGGCTTCTCGGTGAAGGAGCGCAGATAGACGACGTGCTGCGCCTCAAGGTCGATCACGTCCTAGCTCGCCGCCTGCAATCGCAGGTCTACTTCAAGGGCCTCGCCTCGAGCATGTCGCAGGCTCGCCAACTGTTGGTGCACAACCATATCTCCATCGGTGACCAGGTGATGACCGTACCCAGTTACATCATCACCAGCATTGAGGAGGAGCGCCTCAACTATCACCCCGCTTCTTTACTACACGATGATGCGAAGTGTCGATGCAAAAAGTGTGGCGGGAAATCTGATAAATCATGCAATAAAGACACTATAGGCTCCAATCACCCGATTAGAATGTCGATTGAAGAAAGACGATTGACGGCTGAATATGGTGAAGATGAGCTTGAGATGCCGGCAGGGCAGGAAGCACCCGAACAGGATGACGTGGCCATTATTGCCGAAGCGGCCGCCGCCGCTCCCTCAGCTGAGGATACTACAGTAGCTGGAGGTGAAGCCTGATGACCGCCCGCACATGTGTTATTCATATCTACAGCTCGTACAACAACGTCCTGATGAACGCTACCGACCTGACTGGGGCTGAGATGATCGCCAAGTGTACCGGTGGCCAAGTCGTGAAGAAAGGCTCCGACAAGGGAAGCCAGTTCGCCGCCACCCGTGCGGCTGAGCGCATCGCTGAGGCAATCAACGATCGTGGCTTCACGCAGGCGATAGTTCGCTATCGCG
>CALCOR010000307.1 GCA_937897085.1 uncultured euryarchaeote
ATCTCCGACCTTGCCGTGCGCAACCTGGATCTCGACATCCCCGACGATATCATCGCCCTGCCCGTGTCAGGAATCCGGGTCATCTTTCCTGACGGGACCTCCAAGTGTCTGACCGAGCACGGCTACGTCCTCGAGAAGCACCTGTTCGAGCGTTGGATCGCCGCAGAAGCTCAGGACGCGGGTGCATCATTCCACCTGCAGCACAAACTGATGGGTATGGAGCGGATGGAGGATGAGGACGGTATCTTCCAAGGATGGAGGTGCACGGGCAAAGGTGATCGTTTCCCCGTTGAGACGAAGGTCGTCATCGACGCATCTGGGGTCGCCGGTGTCTGCTCCAAGATTCTGGACCTCAACCCGCGGCCGAAGGTGATCGCAGGATTGCAGTATGAGATTCTCGACGTGCCGACGGACGGCTATCTCGACTTCTACATCTGGCCCGAGTACGCCAAGAAGGGATATCTGTGGATGATTCCCAAGAACGACGGACGCGCCAATGTCGGCCTCGTGACCGAGGACAAGAAGGGTGCGGTGAAGGCTCTCGATGCGTTCATCGAGAACACGCATTTCAAAGATCTCGAACTGGTCAATCCCCCTTGGAGGGAAGGCGACAAGGTACGCGGTTTCGGTGGTACAATTCCTATTTCAGGCCCCCATGAGACGACCCACTCCGACGGCTTGATGCTCGTAGGTGATGCTGCTGGATTCACCTCACCTCTGTTCGAGGGTGGCTCCCATCTTGCCCTCAAGTCGGCTGTCTACGCGGCGCAGGTCGCGGCGGACGCGGTTGCGGGGGGTGACTTGAGTGCGTCCACCTTTGCTCGATATCCGCGAATGTGGAAGGCCGAATTCCCTCCATATCACAAGATCCTGCGTGGAAAGAAGGCTCTCTATGCCCTGTCGGATGACGAACTCTCGCTGATGGCCCGCTGCTTCCCCGAGGAGATGAACGACATGGGTGTCAGTGGAAAGGGAAAGATCGTGCTCCGCTTGCTGTTCAAGCGCCCTTCTCTCTACTTCAAGCACATCGTGTCCGCCATGCTGGCGTTCGGCTACAGCCGCGCCAAGCACTACGGCTGGTAGCCCTGCTGAAATCCCTCCCGGCCCCGTGAAGATTGTCTCTTGCAGCCCTTCCCCAGTCCATATGGTGGAGAACTTGTTCGCCCCCCCTGATGCAGTGGCTTCTGGGACTCACGCTGCTCTCAGCCGTGTTCGGTGCACTCGCCCCGTGGGAGCGGCTTTCCACCGCCACTCGTCGCCGGGCTTCGACTGCGCTGATGGTGCTGCAGGCGTCGCCGTTCGTCGTGCTGATGTGGCTGTTCATCGCCGATGACCTCGCCTACGAGATCGTTCGGCTGCACGGGGGCGCCAACATGCCGGTCGCCTACCGCATCAGCGCCGCATGGGGTGGACGGGAGGGCCCGCTCCTTCTGTGGGCCGGGATGCTGGCCGTGTGCGCGTACTGGTTCAGCCGAAGTGGAGCCTCGGACGCCAGTCCCGCTTGGATCCTCCGTCAGCGCCTCACTCAGGGATTCATCCTCGCCCTGCTGGCGATCGCCTGGCTGCTCGAACCGTTCCGGCCGGCAGTCGGTATCGGACGCAGCGAGTTGAACCCGCTGCTGCAGACCGACCTGATGGTCATCCATCCGCCGCTCGTGTTCCTGTTCTACTCACTGTGCATGCTCGTGAGCATCCACTCCCTAGCCGCGCTGCTCGACCCTGATTCCGATGGTGGACTGCCAACCCCCTCGATGCTGCACATCGCCCGCGCGGGCCTGCTCACCGGCGCGCTGGCAATCGGTCTGGGTGGTCTGTGGGCGTACACCGTACTCGACTGGGGTGGTTATTGGGCGTGGGACCCGGTGGAGACTGGCTCGCTGCTTCCCCGGCTATGCCTGCTGATGCTGCTCCATCTGCGCATCACACCCGGACGACCGCCGTCCCGCTGGGCGGTTGCGCTCGGCCTGCTCCCCGGGTGGTTCGCGCTGCACGCGACGATGGTGACACGCGCTAACGGGGTGTGGGCGAGCGTGCACGCTTTCGTGGCAGGTTCGAGCTCGGGTGAGAGGCCTGACTCCGCACTGGGACGATTGCTGGAGTTGCGAGCGACCGATGTGGCTGGCACCGAGGTGACCACCTATCTGGTGGCGCTGTTCGTCACGCTGTTCCTGCTCATCGCCTGGCTGATGCTCCAGCAGAGTGGCTTTGCGATTGACCGCCGTCGCTGGCGCTACGCCGCGTTGACCTCGCTGGCGCTTGTCGTGGCGATTCCCGTATCTGGGCTGATGTTCGTCTATTCCATAGGCTTCGATACGAGCCCGCTCGAGACGATTCCCGCTTGGTCGCTGCTGACGTTGTGCGCGCTGCCAATGCTCGTGGTCTGGCTTCCCCCGCAGACGGGATTCTCCAGGCTCCTCGACACACCTGCGCGGGCTCTGCCGATGTTCGCGGTGTGTGCACTCGCACCGATGTTGGGGGATCCAGTGGTTGCCGGACTCTCGGTGCTCGTGATGATGTTGCACATCTCCGTCCGCGGCCGTCGAGATGCCGTCTGGACCTGGTCGGGCGCGCTGCTGCTACTGTTCGCTTCGTGGGCGTTCCTCGTCGACACCATGGCGGCGTTCATCGGCATGCTGCTGTTCCTCGGACCGGGGTTCCTCAGTCAACCCGACGAGGATTCGGTCACCCTCGGGCAGGTGAGGGATATGGCAGTGCAACGCAAGGTACAGTTGCGACTCGTCCGCTTCGCGCCGGTTGTTCTGGCAGCATCGTTCCTGACGCTGAGCTGGATGCTGCTGCTATCGAGCATCGACGGCGCCTCCCTCTCGAGCCACGAGTTGTTCGGCGCTCCGCTGCTGCTGCTGGCGGTGGCTGCGCTGACAACGTACGCGTGGCGGGACGCGCTCGACTCTCGACTCGTACCCGCGCTGCTGCTGCTGGTGTTGGCGCTCTCGGTGATTCTGGCGCTGGCGTTCGACCTCCCCCTCCCCGGAGACTCCACCAGTCCACTCTCCGAGCAGGTCAGCCGCGGTCAGGTCGCTTGGATGCTGCTTCCGCTGCTGCTGCTCGCAGCCCCGTCATTGTTCCGCTTCGTGCTCGAACATGGAAAGCGCTTGCGCGCCGCTCGCGAGCGCTCGCCGGCGAGCGGGCTGGCGGCGCTCAGGCCGGCTGCGGCGCATCTCGCCCATCTCGGCATCATCCTGCTGCTCATCGGTCACCTGTTCACGACGACTTTGGTTGACCGCACAGACCCCGCGCATCAGGTTGTTCTGCCCCGAGGCGAGATAGTCGAGTACGGTGGAATGCAACTGCTGTTCACTGACTGGGTGATGCTCAGCGAGGATGATCCAGAGTTCGACGAACGGTTCTCGGTCGGTGATGGGTATCTCGGTGCGACCATCGAGGTGCGCGACTCGCGCGGTGAGTTGATCGACGTTGTCGAACCGGGAGTGCTCCGCTTCGACGGCTACGGTTCGTTCCCGCGCAGCGAGGTCGACCGCACCCTGCGTTGGAGTGGTGATGTCGTATTCATCTTCGACTGGACGCAGGCGCAGCAACTCGGGAACGAATCGATGCTCGGGGGAGCCGACGAACTCGATCGAGTCCGCCTTACCGTTTACGACCTGCCGGGTAGCCACCTCGTCTGGACGGGCTGGGTCTTCCTGCTCTTCGCCACCCTCGCCAACTGGCGGGCGTGGGCGCCGAGCAAGCGTGGCTGAGGTGGGTCGTGCGTTCCCCCTGAGGCCGCTCTCTCGTGCCTTACCGTCTGACTCATAAAGGGGGAGTCGGTCGCCGGCTCGCCCC
>CALCOR010000308.1 GCA_937897085.1 uncultured euryarchaeote
CGCCATCAGCCCGGGAATCGCCGGGTTGGCCGGGTCAGGATCCAGCCGGTCGATGTAGCCATCCTGGTCCATATCAGAACCGCAGGGATGCAACGGCCATTGCGTCCGATTGTGCACTGGGTCGTACATGTAGCCGTCAGTCATGTTGATCCAGATGTAGTTGTAGTCCAGCGTTTCCGACCAGGCGCCGGCGTCGTAGAGCTTGTGTCCGCTGTACTCGATGCCGAACGCCTTGGCGACGCCGCCCGAATAGCCGAAGTCGTCCATCACGATGATCGTCCCGCCCTTGGCAACGAAGGTGGCGACCGCCTCCACCTCCGAAGAGGTGTAGCCATCTGATTCGGTGAACTGGATGATGCTCGCATCTCCGGTGAAGCGAGGCAGGCTGATGGTGTCCTTCTCGACCCCTGCGATGATGAACACGGTGTTCTCTGGATTCTCAATCTCGTTGAGCAGCAGGGGGCTGCTGACCAAACTGCGCGTCTCAAGCCCCATCGAGCGAAGGTCATCTCGGAAGGCGGACATGTCATCCCAGTCATCGTCGTAAGCCGAGAGCTGCACCTGACCCGGGTTGACATAGGTGCCCAGAAGAGTGGCCACCAGCAGAAAGAGCACTGTGTAGAAGGCTGCCATCGTGGCTCCGCGCTTGAAGCGCCGGGAACGGAGATACGCTTCGACTTCCGCTCGGTTGAGTCGCACAGTATTCACCTGGACCATAGGTCCAGCGCGCAGACGACTACGCCTGACTTAAGACGGTTGTGCGGCACTGAACGGGACATGACTCATGCCAGCCAGCCTCGAATCCATGTAGCACAGCGACTGCACCGGTCATCGCTTGAGAATCACTTGGGCGGCAACTTGCTCAACCTCATCGACAGGCAGTAGCAGCAGCCCGCCCTCGAACGGCCAAGGCAACTTGTCCGGGTCAAGGTCACCCTCAAGGTCGACCAGCAAGGTGAGCACATCTCCTGAGAGCAACTCGATTACCAGATCCGCCACGTCCCCCAGTCGGTCACCGCGAGCGTCGAGTACGGCCATCCCGACCAGTTCCCTGCCGAACGTGGCTGTCATCGAAGCACCCTCTGTGCGCTGAGCCCTTGAACCCAGCGTCGTGGCGGACGCCGTCAGACAGACTCGATTCCAGAGAGAGAATCCTTCTGACGCTTGACGCTCTCAAGGCCGCTGGTGAGCGCCGCCTCCATCTTGCTGTAGTACTCGAGCATCTCCGGGGTCACGGTCGGCCTGACGCGGCCGATGGCTTCTGAGAAGTGTGCCTTGGTAATCGTCTTCTTGTTGGCGCGCATGGTGGTCAGCGCCGCCTCACGGCACACCGCCTCGATGTCAGCGCCGGTGAAGCCATCCATGCGCTTGGCGAAGTCCTTGACCTCGAACTTGCCCATCGGCATTCCACGAGTGTGAATCTTCAGGATCTCCTTGCGGCTCTTCTCGTCGGGCGGTGGAATGTGCAGCACGCGCTCGAAGCGGCCTGAGCGGAGCAGAGCCCGATCGATCATCTCGGGCCTGTTAGTGGCTGCGATGACGATGACGTTCTCCAGTCCCTCAACGCCGTCGAGGCTGGTGAGCAGTTGGTCGACCATGCGGTTGGTCACCTCGGCACCTCCTCCGTCCGGACTGGCGTGGCGATGACCGGCGATGCTCTCGAACTCATCGAGGAAGATGATGCTCGGACTCGCCTGCTTCGCCTTCTTGAACACCTCGCGGATCGCCTTCTCCGACTCGCCGACCCACTTGGAGATGAGTTCCGGCCCCTTGACGGTGATGAAGTTCGCCTTCGCCTCATGGGCGATTGCCTTGGCAATCAGCGTCTTGCCGGTTCCAGGTGCGCCGAACAGCAGGATTCCTCTGGGCGCGGTGATGCCGAAATGCTCGAACAACTCCGGCTTCGTCAGCGGCCACTCGATGCTCTCCTTGAGTCGCTCCTTGACCTCTTCGAGACCACCGACATCCTCCCAACCCTTCTCAGGCACCTCGATGTAGATCTCTCGCAGCGCCGAGGGTTCTATCTCGCGCATGGCCATCCTGAAGTCGTCCATGGTGACCTCCATCTTCTCCAGAACTTCAGGCGAGACCTCTTCGGCCTCGAGGTCGATCTCCGGCAGGTAGCGCCTGAGCGCCTTCATGGCGCTCTCGCGTACCAAGGCGGAGATGTCGGCACCGACGAACCCGTAACTGTTCTCGAGCGCCCAATCCATGTCGAAGTCGTCGGTGATGGGCATTCCTCGCGTGTGGATGCCGATAATCTCCCGTCGTCCCTCCTTGTCCGGGACGCCGATCTCGATCTCCCGGTCGAAGCGGCCCGGTCGGCGCAGCGCCTGGTCGATGGCGTCTCGCCGGTTGGTGGCACCGATGACGACGACGTTGTCGCGCCCTTGCATGCCATCCATCAGAGTGAGCAGTTGGGCGACGACTCGGCGCTCGACCTCGCCGGTGACCTCCTCGCGCTTGGGAGCGATGCTGTCGAGTTCATCGATGAAGATGATCGCCGGCGCATGCTCGGCTGCCTCATCGAAGATATCGCGTAGTTGCTTCTCGGATTCACCATAGTACTTGCTGATAATCTCCGGACCGTTGATCGAGGTGAAGTGGGCGTTGGTCTCGTTGGCTACCGCCTTGGCGATCATCGTCTTTCCAGTTCCTGGTGGCCCGTGCAGCAGCACGCCCTTTGGCGGGTCGATTCCGAGGGTGCGGAACAGGATGGGGTGCTTCAGCGGCAGTTCGATCATCTCGCGGACCTTCTGCAGCTCGTTTCGGATTCCGCCGATGTCCTCGTAGGTGATGGACTGGACTGCTCCGCCTTCCTCCTCGTCAACCGCCTCGTCCTTGATGACAATCTCAGTCTCAGGCAGTACCTGCACGATTCCCTTGGGGGTGGTCGACTGGATGGCGAACGGAAGCGCCTCGGCGAACAGCGTCATTCCGGGGATGAAGATACGGTCACCCGCCACCACCGGTCGCTTGTTCAGGCCACGCCTTGCGAATCCCTCGATACCGGGGCCGAACCTCACCTTCTGCTTGCTCGCCATCACAGGGGAGAGCACGAGTCGTGTGCACGGCTTCGCCTCCACCTTGCGGATGGCGACGTTATTGCCGAGACCAGCACCGGCATTCTTGCGAATGATGCCGTCGATGCGGATGACACCGAGGTTGGCGTCTTCGGGCCGACAACGCCACACAATCGCAGCGGTCCTGTCGTCACCCTTGATCTCGATGACGTCGCCTGGCTTGAGGTTCAGGTCGTTGTCGAACGGCACGCGTGCGCGACCGTGTCCGACATCGCTTGGAATCGCCTTCGCCACCTTCAGTGTCAGCTTCTTCTTGCCGTCATCAGCCATGTCAGGACGCCCCGTTGCATAACCCCTATTTCACGGACTCACTAAAAACCATGCAAACCGAAACCTCCGCCGACCCCTTATGACTGGAACGTGAAATTCCCCGTGAAATCCATCCAGAGACCTCGCGTAGGATTGATGAGCGAGAGCGGGTCCGCAGGGCCAATGGCACATGTTCTGGAGAGCGGACTGGAGTTCCTCGAGCGCGACAACCCGAATGGCCTACCGTGCGTACGCGGCTACAACATAATCGGCGGCCAACTGACCTCTGCCTCCGACGGTGGCACCTTCGAGTCCACCAACCCCGCCAGGCTGACCGACTGCCTCGGCGTGTTCCCCCATTCCACGAAAGAAGACGTCCACACCGCCCTGGACTCCGCCGCCGCCGCCTTCCCCGGCTGGGCTGCCACGCCCGCCCCCACACGCGGACAGGTGATTGGGAACATGGGCAGGTTGCTCATGGAGCACAAGGATGCCATCGTCGCGCTCGAAACGCGCGAGATTGGCAAGACCCTCAAGGAATCGGGCGGCTCGGTGCAGGAGGCGATTGACACCTGCCTGTTCTTCCAGTCCGAAGGCCGCCGGCTCTACGGACAGACGGTCAATTCGGAACTGCCGAACAAGGAACTGTCCACGTATCGCCGCCCGCTCGGGGTGTGCGGAATCATCAACGCCTGCAACTTCCCAGCGGCGGTTCCCTTCTGGAAGATGATCCCCGCCATCATGTGCGGCAACACCTGCGTCTGGAAATCACCGCAGGACGCTCCACTGCTCTCATTCGCGCTGGCGCGCATCATGCACGAGGCAGGCCTGCCCGACGGTGTCATCAATGTGGTGCACGGTAAGGGAAGCACGACTGGACAGTTGCTCGTGGACGCGGTGGACGAGGGCAAGGTGAACAAGATCAGTTTCACCGGTTCGACGGCGGTGGGCAAGATGATCGGCGAGGTGTGCGGAAGGAACCTCGTCTCCTGCTCACTCGAACTCGGCGGGAAGAACCCGTTGGTGGTGATGCCGAGCGCAGACATCGACAACGCGCTCGCGGGCGCGTACTGGTCCGGATTCGGAACGGCAGGGCAGCGCTGCACGAGCCTTGGCAACCTCATCGTCCACCAGGACATCTACGACGATTTCCTCGAGAAATACATGGAGATGGTGAAATCCACGAGCATCGGCGACTCGATGCGCCACGACGACGTGCTCTACGGACCGATGCTCTCCGAGAAGTACGCCACCGACTTCCTCGCCGACGTGAAGGGTCTGGAATCACAGGGGGCGACAGAACTGGCCGGAGGAGGAAGGATCACCGAGGACAACAAGCCGGGGAACTTCCAGGGTGATCCTGAGGAGGGTGTCTACCTCTGGCCGCACGTCTATGCAGGTGTCACAGAGGAGATGGACTGCTTCCACGACGAGATCTTCGGTCCTGCCGTCACCATCGTCAAGGCCAACGACTTCGACCACGCGCTGCACCTCGCCAACGCCTCTCCCTACGGGCTCTCGAGCGCCATCTACACCAATGACAGGATGGAGGCCTACCGATTCAAGACTGAGATGAAGGCGGGCATGACGAGTATCAACAACTCGACCACCGGAGCCGAGGCGCACCTGCCCTTCGGCGGCGTCAAGAACTCCGGCAACGGCACCCGCGAGTCGGGAATCTGGGTCATCGAGGCGTACTCCTACTGGCACGCCATCAACGACGAACTGTCCGGCAAGTTGCAACTGGCGCAGATGGATGTCGATGAGATTGAGATCGAAGAGGCCGACGTCGACTGGACTTCACTTGCATGAAATTGCAGATGAAGGGTCGGCTAATATCAGTACATCATTCGGCAGATTCGGCAGCGTAGTCGAACGTGCAGGTGTCAGCGCAGGTGTCGTTGATGATGCCTGTGAGCAGGAAGTCGCGCACCATGTCATTGACCGCCTCGATGGGGCCGATCTCGTTGTGCGCCTTCGATGATTGGTCGGGCGGCGGCGCCGAGTTGTCGTCGGGCATGGCGGGATAGCCACCGTCCCAGTACACGACTGCCGATCCGGTGATCGGCCCTGCGGCGGGTGTCAGGCCGTAGGGTAGTCGTGCAGAGGAGTCGAGCACAGGAATCCCTGCAGTGCGGGCGGCCCTGTCAGAGGAGAGGGCAGGAACCTGGGCATCGTTGACCGAGATGATGGATATGAAATTGAACGGACCCAGTTCATCCGCGTAACCCTGCTCCCCGAATGGGAGGTAGGTCTCGGGGTCGGTCACGCTCCACAACTGCTGGATGACCCCAACGAGCAGGGCGCGGTCGTTGCGCTGGGGATAGCCGGCGAAGCTGCTGAAACCCTCCTGGAACGGGGCGAAGTTGGTCGAGCGCTCGATCATCGTCGAGAATCCTGAACCACCAACCCAGAGCGCGGCGCGGTCGATGTCCGGCGAGATGGCAACGACGCTGGACCCGTAGATTCCTCCGAGAGAGTATCCCATGTAGTGGACATCTGATGAATCGACGAGATTGGTTCCATTGTGCTGCATCTCAGCGAGATCCGAGCAGACTCCCTTGAATGTGCGAATCATAGACATCTTGTTGATCAGCGCCTGCTGCAGCCGCTCCGCCTGATGCTGGAAGAAGAGGGGGTTGACGATTCCGAGCTCTATCGTGTACAAATCAGAACTGCTCCAGCCGTAAAGGTCGGTCGCCAGGAAGGACACCTTGTAGTCCTCAGCCCAGCCGCTCACATAGTTGCTCGTCCCTTCACCGGTTCCGAGGAATCCGTGGCCGAACACCACTAGAGGTCCGCTCTCGTTCAGGTCAGCGAGCACCTGGGGAATCACCATTGTGAACGGAATCTCCGCATCCTCCACGTACGCCGGGGTTCCATCCGCGCTGCGGTTGAGCAGGCTCGGAGTCTCCCGACCCTGTTGTTGGAACTCGAGATACTGGGGGGCCGTGAATGTCCCGCGGATGCGCATGAACGTCTTGTTGTCATCCCCATAGTTTGGTTCGGCAGAGGTCACGTTGCAGCCGATGCCCTGCTCACCAAGGCGATCGAGAGCATCGCTGCGCATCGCCAGCATGCCTCCGAGGATGGAGCCGTGCGAGGCGGTGTGAAACTGCCAGGCGGCCTGCACGTTCTCGCGCGCATAGCCCTCAGCCACGAGCGTATCCAACAACGAGTCGATTGCAGGCCTGCGGGACTCGATGTCCGGCGAAGTCGTGGCATTCCCATCGATGATGGCGCGCAGCGCATCTGACGGTTGGATCGGGTTCCCAGAGGTGTCAGTGAGTCCGGAGAAAGCGACGCCGTAGGCGGTGTCGTAGTCGAGCGCCGCGAGCGTGCGCACGAAGACGATGGTGGCCGTCGGCCTGTCAGCCCTTACGTCGACCTCCACCCAGTGGGCAACCCGCTCACCTGTGTCGAGGTTCAGCAGGATGGTCGGATGGTCGTCCGCCAGCGAATCACCGATTGAATACTGGTCAGCCGCACCCGTCAGGTCAGGGACCGTCGTGAACGCGGTCATGATCTGTGTAGAGGGGGTGATGCCATCGAATCGATTGAGGGCAGGGATTTCGACATGAGGCATGAGGCCGGTTCCGGGGAGGGTCGTGTCTGAGTAATTGACCCTGAATCCTGTCGTGGTCGTGGCATCCTCAGCGAGAAAGGCGTCAGACGGGAACGGGAGCAGGCAGTGGATTGGATTCAGGTCGTCACAGCCAGCATCATGCCTCACTTCGACAGGAGGATACTCCGGTAACTGTTCTGGATTGTCCAAGACAATCACGTCATCGCCCTCTCTGACCACCGTCAGGCAGCCAGACATCAGGAGCGCGAGCACGACGCCGATTGCGAATACAATTCGAATGACTGAATGGGGCATGAGCGGCCACAGTCAGGGATTCGTTTTCAACTGCTCTGTCGGACGATTTACTCCGACCTCTGCCCGGCGTGAAGGATTCAAGGTGAGGTTGATAGGACTCAGCCGACCGAGTCGCGCCCGTAGACGGGTGGCTTAGCAGGTGGGCGAGAACATCCAATTGCCGATGAAGAAGGGGTTCGGCGCCACCGACCGTGTCGACGACTGGTGGACCAGCCCGCTGGCGATGGCGACCTATCTCGGCATCATGATCGTCTATGCGACCTGGCGCGGCTTCATGGAAGCCGACTTCTGGGTCTTCAGTGAGTTGGGCCTCTCGGGAGGACAGGGTGGCGCGGCCGGCACGATGGCCATCGAGTCAGAGGGGAGCCACGTCCTCTCGCCACTGTTCAGCCCGCTGATCATCCCGGGGGGGGCGGGTCTTGGCGGACCTGTGCCTCAATTCCTCTGGTGGATGTCACCGGCGATGTTCATCCTCATCTTCCCCGCTGGCTTCAGGGGAACCTGCTACTACTACAGGAAAGCGTACTATCGGGCATTCCTGCAGAACCCGACCGCCTGCGCGGTCAGCAAGCCGTGGAATCAGTACAAGGGAGAGACGGGGCTGTTCCTCGTGCAGAATCTGCATCGCTACTTCCTGTATGCAGCCATAGTCTACCTACCCATCCTGTCTTGGGATGTCTGGCAATCTGTCAACTTCCACAACGCCGACGGCACTCACAGCTGGGGGGCGTCGGTGGGCACGCTGGTAATCGCACTCAACGTAATCCTGCTCGCTGGATACACGTTCGGCTGTCACGCGTTCCGTCATCTCGTAGGCGGAGGCGCCAACGACTGGACCGGGTCAGGTGTGGCAAGGCTGCGCCATCGCATGTGGAGGATGTCGACCTGGTTCAATGAGAAGCACAAGGACTGGGCGCTCTACTCTCTGTTCTGGGTGATGTTCGCCGACCTCTACGTCTACGGCGCCACGATGGGCTGGTGGACGGATCTGGTGTTCTGGGGGGGCGTCACATGAGCGAATTAGAGACGCATCAGTTCGATGTGGTGGTCATCGGTGCTGGCGGAGCTGGATTGAGGGCGGCCATCGAAGCGACCCGCGCCGGGGCGTCGGTGGCGGTCGTCTGCAAGTCGATGCTCGGCAAGGCGCACACTGTGATGGCCGAAGGAGGCGCGGCTGCTGCGCTCGCCAACGCTGATCCCCGCGACTCGTGGCAGACCCATTTCCGAGACACGATGAAGGGAGGCAAATACCTGAACGACTGGCGTATGGCGGAGATTCACGCGAGGGAGTCACCCGACCGCATCCGTGAACTCGAGCAATGGGGGGCGATCTTCGATCGTACTCCCGACGGGATGACCAACCAGCGTAACTTCGGTGGTCACACCTATCCTCGTCTGGCGCACATCGGCGACGCCACCGGCCTGGAGTTGATCCGTACCCTGCAACAGCGGGGCATCCACTCTGGAATGGAGGTGTTCATGGAGTACACAGTCAGGCGCCTGTTCACCAGCGATGGACGCATCTCGGGATGCTTCGCCTACAATCGTGCAGACGGCACGCTGCACGTGTTCAACGCCAAGACGATCGTGCTCGCCACGGGCGGCATCACCCGCTGCTGGGCGGTCTGCTCAGGTTCCTGGGAGTATACCGGTGAAGGACACGCTCTCGCCTATTGGGTTGGCGCGGAGATGGGGGACATGGAGTTCCTCCAGTTCCACCCCACTGGAATGATCTGGCCAACGTCGGTCAAGGGCATCCTCGTCACGGAGGGTGTGCGCGGTGAGGGAGGAGTCCTGCGCAACAGCGAGGGTGAGCGGTTCATGTTCAACTACGTCCCGGA
>CALCOR010000309.1 GCA_937897085.1 uncultured euryarchaeote
ATCCTGACCGTCCCGAGCAGTGACATACGCAACCTGAACGACCCCGACGTGGCCATGGATTTCTGGGACGAGGCGTTGCAGATGGAGCATAACCTGTCGGGATACACGCCGTGGCCGCGAATCGAGCGCGCCGTGTTCGACGTGCAGATCTCTGCTGGATGGATGCATTCAGGATACCCGTTCATGGCGCATCTGGCTTCTGTGTCGGGAGTGGTGAACGGGACATACATGCGCCAGAACGGTGACTGGGGCATGTTCCACGAACTCGGGCACAACCATCAGTGGATGCCGTCAACACTCCCGGGAACCACGGAGACCACCTGCAACCTCTACTCCGTGAAACTGATGACCGACCTGGTCGGAGTGGACCTTGGTCAAGGCCACGGAGCCTTGGGCACTCAATCGAGAATCAGTAGAACTGAGGGCTATTTCAACGGCGGCTCGCAGATCAGCCAATGGAGCGTCTGGACCGCTCTCGAGACCTACCTGCAGGTGCAGGAGGAGTTCGGCTGGGGGCCGATCACCGATGCGCTCAGCGTCTACTACAACATGAGCAATCCACCCAGCGGCAGCGATGCCGAGTTCAACGAATGGGTGAAGCAGATATCGTTCGCCACCGGCTACAACATGTCGGAATTCCACAAGGCGTGGGGCTTCCCGGTGACTGAGGCCACAGAGAACGCGCTCGACCACCTGCCCGTCTGGACCACCGATCCGCTCAGGGGATGGGTGCACGAGTACGACCCGGTCATCCGCAACGCCACCGAGGTGAACATCTCCTCCGACTCGGCCACCTTGGACTGGGAGATTCACGACAACGGCACCAACACCACCTGGAACGTCTGCTGGGGTACGAGTGACGGCGGAAGCAACAGCGCGTCATGGGACAGCTGCTCGAGCATCGGGTCGAATCTCAGCGTCGGCGCATCCGTTCACTCCTTGGCGGGACTCTCCAGCAGCACAATCTATCACTGGCGCATCTTTGTCGACAACGGGAACGGTCGCACTTGGATGGATGCGACGCGTTCCTTCACCACGACGTGATTCAGGACAGGGAGAACCTTCATCGCCGGCGTCTAGGGTGAGTTGACGGGTGCAACCATGCCTCGCACGCGTCACGCAGCGCTCCTTGGAGCGCTCTTCGCTATTCTGTGCGCCATCTCGATGCTCCAGGCAGAGGCAATGCCGGAAGAGTTGGCGCGGCCCGGAGAACAAGCCGTTCCCCTGTCCACCGGCGGACGCAGCGGGGCGGATCTCATCATCGACTACATCTACAACAGTTGGACCACATCTGAGGCTGGTGAGACAGAGTCCGTGAATGTTCGACTGGAGAACCAGGGCACGGACTCAACCGGCTCGTTCTATTGGGGCATCTACCTCTCAACTGACACCACCATCACCACCAACGACATCGAGTTGGACACCTATTCCAAGTCGTCAATGTCCGCTGGAAGCACCACCTCCACCTTCTACAAGACGGTCACCATCCCGGCGAGCATCACAGGAGGGCGCTACTATGTCGGCGCCCTCGCTGACATCAACAATCAGGTCAGCGAGTCAAACGAGAACAACAACGATGATTATGACCGGAGAGTAACCATCGACGAGCAGCCCGATCTGACCGGCCGAAGTTGCAGCGCTCCGACGACAGGGGTCGTTGGAGACTATCTCGACTCGTCAATTTCGCTCAGCATCGAAAACGACCCCGGTGGCAACTACATCGCATCATCTGGCACCTTCTACTGGGCGATGTACCTCAGCACGGATAGCACCATCACCTACAGCGACACCCAAGTGGGAAGCGACCAGTACAAGTCGAGCATATCGGGAGGAAGTTACAGCAGTGACTCGCTCAGCACGAGCAATCGAATTCCGAGTTCGATGAACCCCGGCACCTACTACTGGGGATACTTGCTTGACGTGCGAACCGATGTCGATGAGCAGAATGAGAACAACAACGACTACACCTGCAACCAAATCACCGTCGAAGACGACCTGCCGGACATCGTTGCTGACGATGTCGGCACCTCCACAAGTTCCGTGGTGATGGGTGATACCATCTCG
>CALCOR010000310.1 GCA_937897085.1 uncultured euryarchaeote
CATCCAGCCGTGTCCCTTGACGCCATCTCCGACCAACCTGATTCCGTCTACTCCGATGTCTGCTGGAAGTTCCGCCCCCTGGGGTGAGCGATTGCACGGCCAGTTCCTGTGGTAGGCGTGCACGCACAACTCCTCGCCGTGATCCGCCAGCCAGGGAATCTTCTCGTAGAGTTCCTCGCGGCCCTTGGCGATCTCCGACTGGATGTCCGAGGAAGGCACGTACTGGTGTGTGATCATCATGTGCTTGCCTTCGGGGGCGAGCGCGGGCTCGCTGAATGTTGGCAGCACGTAACCACCGATGCGCTCGGTCTCGGTGAGCATGGTCACGCCGCTGTCGCGGTGCGGAATGTCATCGTCGAGCGCGAACACGAACCCGATGCCGCCGACAGCCTGTGTCTGCTCGATCTGCTGGAGCACTGACTTGTCGACTGTGAAATCGTCGGAGAGCGCCTTGATGAGGTTCGGGTGGCCGCCGTTGAACACGATCGCATCGGCGCCGATCCAGTCAGGGTCCTGTCGTCCTCGGCGGCGCAGACTCACCGCGAAGCGGTGGTTCTTGGTCGTCTCCTCAGCATCACCGGGAAGGATCTCCGCCACCTCCTGCGACATCCTGACCTTGGCTCCGTTCTCCCTGAGGTCCTTGCGCAGGGCCACTATCGCACCCTTGCAGCCTCCTTTCGGGATGCTCGGCCGGTCGAGCCAGAAACAGTTCTGCAACATGCGCACAACCGTCGAGGCGGGCATCTGGGAGAAGCGCAAAGAGATGGCGAAGTTGGCGAACGCATCGAGGAAATCGACCATGTCGTTGCTGAAATAGCGCCGCATCCACTCGTCGCCGTCAGGCTCTTCGCCCTCTGCTCCGGTCCACGGCTTGCGTGCGCGGGTGGACAGCAGACGAGGAAGATTCAGTTTGTCCTTCATGGTGAACCAGCGCATCACGCCGATCGGACCGTTGGCCGCGCGGTGCTTGCCATTCTTGACCCAGCCTGCGTAGCGGCCGGTGGGAAGGAACTCGAATCCGTGGCGCTTGAGGTCCAAGCCGCCCTTGGAGCGCTTGTTGAACAGCAGCTTCGCCATCGGTCCCTTGCGACCGTGCGGAATCATGTGCACCGCACCCGTGGGAACCGCGAAACCGTCGTGGTCGTGCTGGGTGAACCGGCCACCCGGGAAGGACATGCGCTCGACAACCTCGACATCGAGCCTCCCCTCCTGCGCCAATCTGGCAGCTGTCGCCAGGCCACCTATTCCCGAGCCGACAATCAACGCCTTCGGCTTATCACCCATGGAGCACACCTCACTCGTAGACGAGCGCGCCCGTGGGACACCAGAGCAGGCAGCGGAGACAGTCTGTGCATTTGTCGAGCAGGACCTCGCAGATCCCCTCAACGATGAGCGCATCATCCTGACACGACATCAGACAGTAATTGCAGCCGACGCACAACTCGTCGATCACCTGCAACTTCACACCCTCTTTCTGCGGCCGGTCGTGCTGCGGCCCGATGGAGAGCATCGGCACGACGCCGGGTGTGGCTCCTTCGCGGAACTTGACTGTCACAGTCCACTCTCAACCGCCTTCTGCTCTTAGCCTATCGCTCGCCGGCGCACGACAGAACACTCACGTCGAAGGTGAGCCGGAACCGCGAAGAGAACCAATCCGCCATGCTCAAGCGCCACTCGGCGGTCGGCCACGCATGGGCGGTGGAGGACTCGTGCGCACGGCGCTCTACGATGAGCATGCAGCCGCCGGGGCCAACCTTGTCGATTTCCACGGGTTCGAGCTCCCGATCTGGTACAGCAGCATCACAGAGGAGCACTTGGCGACCCGCGCTGCCGCAGGTCTGTTCGACGTCTCGCACATGGGGTTCTTTCGCTTCTCAGGTGAGGGTGTGCTCGAGTGGTTCGAGGGTCTTGCCACACAGAGAGTGAGACACCTGAAACCGGGTCGCTGCGCATACACCCACTTCCTCGATGGGGACGGGTTCATCATCGACGACATGATCTTCTCGATTGCCAGCCGCCAGGACATCCTCGACACGGGTTGCACAGACTGGGAATCGACCTCTGAGGTCGCCATTCTCGGCGTCCCTAACGCCAGCATGGTCTCCACCATGGCCGCTCACTTCGAGAGCCATATGCCCGAAGATTCCGCCATCACTCTCGAAGATCTCTCGGCGCAAACCTCCATCCTTGCTCTGCAGGGTCCCGCCTCGCCAGCAATCGCCGCCGCTGTGCTGGGTGATGAGAACGTCGTGCGCCGCTTCCGCGGGCAGCCGATTCGGGAGAATGATCTGGGCATCGGCGGCTGGATACAGGGCACTGGCTACACCGGCGAGCGCGGCTTCGAGATCATGGTCGCGAACGAGGCGGCACCGAGCCTGTGGCGGGCGTTGCTCGAAAGCGGTGCAGAACACGACATCTGTCCCGTGGGCCTCGGTGCGCGCGACACTCTCCGGCTCGAGAAGGGATTCCTGCTCTCAGGGCAGGACTTCCTCTGGCCGCCGCTCTCAGATTCTGATGAGCATGCGGTAGACCCGAGTCTGCTGGCGCGCGACAGTTGGGAAACCAATGTTCCATTCGGTCTGTGTCTCGAGCATGAGTTCCTCGGAAAGCAGAGGGTGGTGGCATCGATCGCTGCGGATGAACAGGGCGAGGGAGCGCGCTGGTGGGGCGTCCGTCAACTCGAGAAAGGACCTTTCCCGCGCCCGGGTGCGCAAGTGCTCGATGCCGAGGGGGAGCAGATCGGCACCATCACATCGGGAGGGCCGTCACCGAGTTTGGGTCGAGTGGGCATCGGCATGGGCTACATCTCTGGAGTCACCGAAGGCGATGAAGTTCTCATCGCGCCGAACCCGCGCAAGCAGGTGCGAGCAGTCGTGGTCCGCGCTCCGTTTGTGTAGTCCACGTAGTGAGAACCGGGAATATCGCACAAGACCAACGCACCACGACTTTCAAGAATCGGTCCCACAAGGGACCGCTACATGAGTGCAAGCGCATCGCGTTCCAACACGACCGCCGCGGCGCTCATCCTCATCATGCTGCTCTCCTCTCTGTTCGGTGCGTTCCAGCCCGAAGTTGAGGTACAGGAGGACACTTCATCGCTGTTCAACGAGGATGTCGTACTCACCCTCGCCCAGCAGGGAGCGATCAATCTGGTCACTGGCAGGGCGAGCACCACCGACTTCGTGACCACCGCGGTCCCGACGAGCGGATCGTCGAACGACCCGGGCAACGAGAACAACGTCGCCATCAACTCGCTGGCCCAACTACCGTCGGGCGATATCATCGTCGCAGGCTCATTGCGCGGAGAGGTGCACTTCGATTCTCTGGTGGCCGTCAATCAGGACCACCACAACGCGTTCGTGGCTGAACTCACGCCCTACGGCACCTGGCAGTGGCTCTCGCAGACCACCATTCCCCTAGGTTCGGCAGATTCCGGCGCATTCGGCTTGGACGTGACCGTATCGTCAATCGGTGAGATATTCCTCGTCGGTGTCTACTGGAATGCAATCGAGTTCGGTACCCACCTCGAGTTCTCTAACGGCATGAGCAAGGACGGATTCATCGCCAAACTCGACAGCTCGGGCGATTGGAAGTGGAGCTCCACCTTCGGCGGCACTGGCAATGGCGACTCGATGAACGGAGTTGCGGCCGACTCGAACGGAGATGCGTACGTCGTGGGCGCGTTCCGCGACCATGCCTACTTCAACAACTCCAGTTACAACCACCAGAAGAATGAGGACGCGTTCGTGACCAAGGTGAACCGCAGCAGCGGGGATTACGAGTGGGTCTCGTTCGGCATGGGGAACTACGACGAGAACGGCACGGCGATCGTCATCGACGGCAACGATCGTATCTTCGCCACAGGCTACTACCACGGAGCGCCGGTGTTCGGTTCGACGACATTGGCCAACCCGGGAAGCACCGCAGCATGGATTGGAGAGATGGACCTCGACGGCACTTGGCAGTGGGTGAACGAGGCGGTCACCACCTATGGGGCGATCATCCCCTTGGACATCACCTACGGCAGTGCGGGCATCTACATCTGTGGAGCCATGTCAGGACTCATCCAGATCGACGGAATCGCCCATTGGGCCAACAGCACAGGAAGCCCCGGATGGAACGCGTTCGTGGGACTACTGCATTACAACGGTAGTTGGAACTGGCTGATCAACAGTACCGGACACACGCAGATCGCACGCGGAATCGGTGTCAACCCGCTTGGGGGGGTGGTCATCACCGGCTGGTTCGACATCGAAGACCCGGCGTTTGCGAACGCCACCTTCGGTGCACACGCCATCATCAATGCTCCGTACAGTGTGTTCGTGGCGGGAGTCTCTCCCAGTGGCCAGTGGATGTGGGCGACTAGTGTCGGTGGACCGCTGTTCGACAGCGGGACGGACGTCATGTTCTCCAGCAATGGGAAGTTGCTGGTCGCGGGTCAGTTCTGCCTGAATCACGATTCGGCCGGGTGTGCGATGAGCATCGACGGTACGTTCTACCACTCTGATGCCTTCTTCAATGGCAGCGGTTTCGTATGGGGGCTTTCCACCGACAGCGACCTCGACAACCGTTCCGATCTGCAGGACAACTGTCCGCTTGTGCCCAACTACAATCAAGACGATATGGACAGTGACCAGATTGGAGATGTCTGTGATGACGACATGGACGGCGACGGTCGACTGAACGTGGATGATGACTGTCCAGCAGGGGTGATTAACTGGGATGCCACCGACTGGGCTCTCGACGCTGATGGCGACGGCTGCCGCGACTCGGACGAGGACATGGATGATGACGACGACGGCGTGCTCGACTCGGTCGACGACTGCTTCGGGCCGAACACGTACCGCAACTGGACCGCCAACGACGCCAACGACTACGACCGCGATGGCTGCCACGACACCTTCGAGGACGACGACGACGATGGCGACGGCGTGGATGATGTCGATGACGACTGTGCTTTCGCCCCCAGCACCAGAAACTGGACCTCCTCTGTGAGCACCGACCACGACACCGACGGCTGCCGTGACGCCGGCGAGGATCTCGATGACGACAACGATGGCGTGCTCGATGAAGATGACAACTGTGCCAAGGGTGAACTAGGCTGGAACAGCACTCAAGCTAACGACATGGATGGCGACGGCTGTCGCGACTTGGATGAGGACTTCGACGATGACGGCGACCAGATTACTGATACCTGGGACGACTGTTTGTCTGGGGCGGTCAACTGGAACTCGAGCGGCGCCCTCGACCTTGACAACGACGGCTGCCGTGATACCGACGAGGACTTCGACGATGACAACGACGGTATCGTAGATGTGGATGACGACTGCCCCCGTGGCGTGCTCTGGTGGATATCCAACTCAGTGACGGACAACGATGGTGACGGCTGCAAGGACAGCGGCTCGGAGAACGGCGGGCTCGGTGAGGACGATGACGACGACGGCGACGGACTCTACG
>CALCOR010000311.1 GCA_937897085.1 uncultured euryarchaeote
GAACAACGAAACGGTGGGAGTGGACACTGAATTGCCGATCACCGGTAAACTGGTGCTGTCAATAACCTGCAACACCGGCTGTAGTCAGCAGGTGGACATCGCCCTCAGGATGGGTCCGAAGAATGGTGGTGTGGACCTGATGACCCAGTCATTGGAGGGCCCTGACGGCGGGTCGGGCAACGAATACACGTTCGAATTCGCTGGCCATCGCATCGATGAGGTGGAGGCGGGAGACGTGCTCGGCCTGCGAATCGGATTCACGAAGCCGAGTGGAATTTCAGACACCTATACCCTCTACCTCGGCCGGGACAATCTTGAGATGACGATTCCCGTGCTGCCACCGTATGAGGAGGAGGTTCCCGGACTTGAAATCAAGGAAGGCGAGGAATACGCCTCTCCCTACTCGGGTTCGACCTCAGGATTCGTTGAGATGAGCGCACAATCGTCCTCATTGACCGGTCCCATGCTGATTCTGCTGCTCTCGATCGCCATCATCGCCGCAGGCATCGTGTTCCTTCCTCCTATTCCCTTCAAGGCTCTCTCCGTGCTGCTCATCGCACTACCACTGATGCTCTCGATGACCGCGCTGCCCATCATCTCAGGCCCGGTAGCTCAGACGATGGCATACGACGCCAGCGACCCTGACTTCTGGACCATCGATGAGATTGCTGCGCTCGATGAGCGCGAGGGGACGTTCCTCGGCGATGACCTGGTGGCAGACACCCAGTTCATGCTCTACATCGAATACCACGACATGTACCGGGCTCGCGACGAAGGTATGGGCGGCTATCATTACGGACTCGGCTTCGAGAAATACGGTGATACTCTCGGAAGTGCCACCGAATCAACTCCACGAGGTCGTGAGTACGTGCAGCTCTACTTCTCGCTGTTCCACCAATTCAACCCCAGCGTCGCCTCTGCGATGATTGTCCACGTCAAGTTGGTGAACGACACCAGTGACCCCGAGAATGCACGCATCGTCCCGCAGTGGGCGGTTGCGGATGGGGAGGGCAATCAGTTATGGGAGATCAATCCAGAGGTAGGTGGACGCTGGCTCATCCCTGAGAAATCAGCCGATGGGGCAGTGGTGGTGGAGTTAATCGGCATACCGTACACGTGGCAGTACTACCCGTTGTTCGCGCTCATCGTCGGCTTCGCGCTCGGCGGATTCGGCTTCTGGAGCTGGACGAAGGCGCGACGGGAAATCTATGCTCAGGACGATGATGATGACGACGATTTCGATTTCGACGACGATGAATTCGACTTCGACGACGAAGACTTGTGAGGTGTTCACTTGGGCTGTAACCTGAGGGATCTCGCCACGCCGCATCCTTGCGAACTGGCCGACTTCTCCGGCGCGAGGGTGGCCGTCGACGCCTTCCTCGTCGCCTACCAGTTCATGACGACCATCCGCGCCCGCCGGGAGGGAGAGGACGGAGGGCCGCTCACGGACGACGACGGAAACCCGGTATCGCACCTGATGGGCTTCCTCGACCGCTCAACCACGATGGTCGCCGCCGGCATCGACCCGGTGTTCATCTTCGATGGTCGGCCGCACGAGTTGAAAGGCGACACGCTGGCGGAGCGCAAACAACGCAAACAGAAGGCGAAGAAGAAGTGGACCGCGGCAATCGAGGAGGAGGACTGGAAGACAGCGCACAAACTCGGCGCGCAGGTGGTCGAGTTCCGGCCGGAGATGGTAGCCGAGACTCAAACGATGTTCGATGCGCTGGGAATCGCGTGGATCGAGGCTCCGATGGAGGCGGAGGGCGCCGCAGCTGTAAGGTGCGCCCGCGGCGAATTGGCAGGAGTCGCCAGCCAGGACTGGGACACGCTGCTCTACGGATCACCGGTGATGGTGCGCAACCTACTCTCACACGGCACGCGCAGGTTCGGCAGGCCGGTGCGCGCCGAGCGGATCTATCTCCAGGAACTGCTGGAGCAGCACGGGCTGACCCACGAGCAACTGGTCGATCTGGGCATCATGATCGGCACCGACTTCCATCCCGGAGTCAAAGGCATCGGGCCGAAGACCGGACTGAAACTCATCCGCGAGCACGGCACCATCGAGGAGGTGTGCCAAGCGAAGGACAAGGAGGTCCCTGAACGGCTCGACGAGATTCGCCAACTGTTCCTCGCCCATCCAACCGGCGACGAGCCTCTGCCTGCTGCTGGAATGGCCGATGAACCACGCCTGCGTGAACTGCTACAGGAAGGACACCAGTTCAGCGAGCGGCGCATCCAGAGAGCACTGGATCGACTCGCCGAGGTAGGGCGTGTGAGACAGGCAGGACAGACGTCATTGTTCGATTTCTGAGCAGCGACGCAATCAAGGCGAAGCGGCGACCCACCTGTCCTGATGACCTCCGAGTCAGGAGTGGATGAGCCGGGCTCTTCCGAGGCGACTGGAGAGGAGGACCAGTGGTGGAAGGATGTCAACGACGTCCGCTTCTGGAAGGCGTTGCTCGTCCTCGGTGTGCTGCTGCACGTGTTCACTTCGTTCACCAGCAACCTCGGGCTGGACACCCATGTGCTGCTGGCTGCGGAGACGGTTGAGGAGGGTACCGGGGAAGCGGTGCTCGACTGGGGGCACACGCGGCCGATGGACCCGCTCTCCTCAGACCCTGCATACGCCCGCCCGATCGGCACCGAGGGCATCGTCGAGTTGGTCAACTTCGGTGGCGGAATGGAAATCTTGCGTGTCTACTCGCTGCTGCTGACATTCGCCGGAGCGTTGCTGCTGGTGCTCGGTGCGCGGCACATCAAGGACGGATCGCTGGACGGTGATGAGTGGCGCTACAGCGCCCTGTTCCTGCTCTACCCTGTGTTCATCTTCGCCACCGGGCGAGTGAATGGAGAGGCGCATCTGGCGTTCGGTTTCGCC
>CALCOR010000312.1 GCA_937897085.1 uncultured euryarchaeote
CGCCGCAGGGTCGCCAGGATTCTCGATGCGTGTCTTGCCCTCTGTGGAATATGTGCTCCATGTTCCCGAATGGACTTGAGAACTCGAACCGTCGACCAGTTCCACGACACCTTGGCTGTTGGTCATGCAGAAACCACAACTCTGCCCATCACCGTTGCGAGCGATGACCATGTACGCCCCAGCCCCGATGACCGCGTTGGAGGGGTTGGTCGGCCAGATGATCGTGCTCGTGCTGATGTCCATCGGTCGCGGGTAGTGGTCGACCACCGTCCAGCCCGAAAGGTCCACAGAGGATGTACCCGAGTTGTAGATTTCGACCCATTCCCCAGTCGTCCAATCAGACGGTCCGACGGCGCTCGTCTCTGCCTGTCCAGCGGCGTTGACGTGTAGTTCCGAGAGGCAGATGCTCCCACTGCAAGCCGTCGATCGCGCACTCGCTTCAGCGGGTTCAGTTGGTACGGCCAGCAAGAGGGGAGCATTGGCGGACAGCAACAGCGTCAGAATCAACAACAAGGTGGCGATACAGTTTCGGGCGGTCATCACGCGTGCCTCCGTACGAGGTTCGGAGAACCTCGCAGCGGCTCAGAGCCATTAGCATCTTCGCCGAGGTGAATTATCACGTGAATCCGAAGGAATCGACTCTTGAGGCGAAGGTGTAAATCATGATCGGTACGAGGATGATGCCCATTCCGTGGCTCCGCCGTATCCCTATTCTCGGGGGCATCAGCCCCATCACCGTGCCCGTGATGAGCACCCCGATGCCAATCCACCCAGTCGAGAGCCAGACCAGGAGCGTGACGAACAGGACCACCCCCATGACAAGGCTTCGTAGCGGAATCAACTCGTGCAGTTTGAGCATCCCCTTGGCGACCTTGAGCATGATCGGGACTGCGATTAATCCAGCCCCTATCGTCACAGCCAGCAGGCGGATGAAATCAGGTGGCGGCTCGATGGCGGACCACGGGTCGATGGGATACATCATGTTCAGAGCCAGCGCGGCGCCTGAACGCGGCCGCCCCACCAGATAGAGGAAGGCTAGCACCATCACCGTGACCGCGGTGTTCGTCGCCGACAGGATGGCGATTACCTCGAGGTCCTGCTGCTTGGACTGTGCCTCGAGATCGAGGTCGGGCGATGTCAACGCCTCGGAACGTGCGCTTGCCAGCATCGCCTCCTCATCGGAAGTGAGCGGAGCACCGCCGAGCGAAAGCGCGCCACCTTCGTCTCTTGACAGATCGAGTCCCGTTCCAGCCTCGGATGCGGCGAAGGAGTCAACTGGTGGTGAAGATGGGTCGAGAGGCGGGGGGCCTCCTGCCGCCCCCTGTTCAGCCTCCTGACGCGCCGCCATCGCCAGCATCGCCGGGTGCGCCTGCTGTCCCGGGCCATATTCGAAGTCAGCGGGAATGTAGTCAGGATCCCTCCATTTACCAACGAAGTTGCGTGCGCTCATCACCACCACAGTCGCCTGCGCTGCGGTCATCCCTGGAAGGATGGCCATCACGGAAGCGCAGATCGATGAGAGGAAGCATGGTATGAGCAGCGGTTTGATCGCGGGCATCTCCCAGTCATCCTCCTGAATCGGCATCTCGGAGGTGGTGACGTAGATGTCGATCAGGTTGGCGATTCCGAACAGGCCGGCGAGCCCAGGCATCAGCATGGTGGCGTTCGGCATCCCGACAGGTGAGCGGCCCGGCAGTTCGAACACAGCCCAGCCGTAGAACCCGGATAGCAGGAAGAATCCGGTGGCAGCTAGCATGCCGGCGACACGTGAATCCTCACTGAAACTCAGATTGACGGTTCGGCCCGCCAATTCGAATTTCCACGACTTGCTCATGGCGCGCATCCACATCGGCCAAGGCAGTCTGGTCGTCTCCGTGAGGATGAGGAAGGACGAGATCGCCAGCAGCAGCCACGGGAGGAGATCCCGACTCTCGGCGTACAGGCCGAGCCCGGGGTTCTCGCCGAACAGGAAGCGGGCGAACGCCAGCAGACATACCGCGAGTATCATCCCGAGCTGCGAGCCGCGCGCCGAGTAGCAGACACCCTGCGTGGCGTGACCAGCGAGCAGCATGCGGTGACCTGGGAGCAGCGCGAGCGCGGTGTCACCGTCAGGGGCGCCCACCAGTGCGCTTGGAATGTAGTTGAGGAAGGTGTGCACGCAGCCCATCGCCACGATGATTGCCGCCACCGCAGACAGGGGGATCCCGATTCCCACCGCCAGCGGCGACATGCTGAGCGCAATCAGCGCTACGTTGTTGACGTGGAATCCGGGGATGAGGCCGGTCATGCAGCCGAGGAAGACGCCGATGAAGAACGCGGCCATCAGCCAGAGGTATTCCGCCAGCCACACATCCATCGTTTCACCTCACAAGTTCTCCAAACGTCATCTGGTCCTCAACGACGGTCCAGACAGAGTTTCACTTCTCTGTCAGCCACGTTCTCTTCGGTGGTCAACCGACCTACCCAGTCGAGCGGTTGCGAGCCTGCCGCGGTCTGCGCAGCCAGTTCGCTACCGTCACCGAGCAGGCAGAGTCGTTCACCGATGGCACTCCCTTCTCGGTCGATCCACAGCGTTCCGTCGGAACCGTTGGTCGCGATACCGCTGATCTTGACCCGCTTGTTGATGTCCCACTGCCAGTCATCGAAGCCCTCGGTCCAGGAGAGCGTGACCGGGTTGGGGGTTGGCCCGATGAGCGTGATCGCGTGCACCTGTAGGATGAGACGCGCATCTGCAGTGTCCCAGATGACCGTGGCGTTGATGCGTACCATGGTGTCGGCTTCGAGCCATTCTGCGCGGGCGCCCTCAAGCACCATGCGCACGCGCGTCGAGCGGGTGAAGTAGTCAGGTCCGTCGGCGAAGTAGCCCTTGTTGTAGTCGGGGGAGATGGGGTCGGTGCTCCAGCCCTCGAAGTTCAGCGTCTGGTTGCGATAGGCGTTCGGGTCGCGCACGATATCCCCCAATGGTACGGTTCCCTCGCCGATGGTTCCTGTCGGGTTCGTGAACGCGGCATCGTAACCGTGGTCGAGGCATAGTTGCACCTTCTGCTCCTCCCACACCAACCGCCCGGTCCAGTCCTGTGTGATGCCGTCCTGGTCAGTAGGTGAGGGCAGCAGACAGAGCCGATTCTCACCAGCATCTCCCGGGCCCATCACCCACCAGCCGTCGGAGAGGTTGGCGCTGGTTCCCTCAATAGTCACCAGCGCTCCTACATCGTACGACCAGTAGACTGCGTCCGAGCTCCATGAGAGCCGCTTCGCTCCCGCCGCCCACAGCACATCGATCTGGGTGGCGTGGGTCTGCAACTGCCAGCGGAACGAGCGTTCGTCCCAGCGTAGCCACCCGGTCACAGTGATCTTGCTGCCCGACTCTAGCGATTCGGTCAAGCGCCCCTCCATCGAGGTGGAGACGATGTGGTCGGCATTGCTGTACGACGGCGAGTCCATCAGCGAGAAGGTCTGCCGTGTGATGTTCGCCTCGATGACGCCGCCTGCGTAGCCGGTCAGCGTGATCAGGTCGCCGGCGTATGTGCTCGGACTGTGGGACAACTCGGTCAGATCGAGAAGATGCACGTCGGGCACCCAGCTAGCGTCGTAGGTGATCGCGCCAGCGCCCTGCGATTGAATCCATATTTTACCGTTCCATTCCACCACTTCTCCGATGCCCTCGACCACAGTGCCGATCGGTGGTAGGGTCACCGGCAGTCCATCATCACGCCCAGACTGGCGCATGCCGGTCTCAGTCCAACGAATCTCCACGACGTTGTACTCATCCTCAAGCAGTAGGTCGATTCGGTCTGACCCATCAGAGTACGGATCGCGCACGTAAGATGTCAGCACTCCCTGCACTTTCACCGACTC
>CALCOR010000313.1 GCA_937897085.1 uncultured euryarchaeote
ACCCGCTCGCTCGGCCTCGTCATCGATAGCGGCCCATTGGCACCACTCGCCGTGCAGGCACACTCCCACGTACAGGGCTCGGCTGGCTCGATCTGCATCGTAGAGTGGCTCATCCCGGATTCGATTGAAGGTGACGACTGGAGACTACTGTTGAAACACTGGGTGACCCGGCTTCCTCGCTGCCCCTGGCGCTGGCCCTTCCGCGAGCGTTCGCTCATCGGCTTCCTCCTTCCCGTCTTCCGCCGTTCCCGACGTGTCTTCAGCGACCAAGGCATCGCCACGGAACGCGGCGCATGGCCACCCTCGGACACTCCCGTCTGGCCGCCCACAGACTGGAACTTATCCACAGATGCAGAGGAATGAACGCACCATGGTGGCAGGTTGATAACTCTCCCATGCCTCATCACAGATGAGGCTGAGGAATGGACCTGATGCAGAAGTTGTTCGGCACCCAGCGTGCCATCACGATGGTCGTCGTCTCGCTGATGTTCGCCATCGCCTTCCCAGCATACTTCTCAGTCATGGGAGGGATGGTAGAGGTGATGGACGGTGGATCCTCGGGCGCGGCAGGGAACTGGCAGGTCAACTTCACGACCACCGTCAGCGAGATCTCGGACAGCGCCATGCTCTCTGATGGGGAGACCCTTGAGTCGGCCTACGAATTAGACAGGTCGAATCTCGGCGATGACGAGATGATCGCCTTCGTGAACATCACCGTTAGCTGTAACGACAACGACGAGCCGGGACCGACATCCACAGACAGTGTCGATGCGGAGGTGGATGTTTCTGGAGTCGAAGGAGGATTCGAGGACGATGCGGGGTCAGGGAACTGCAACGGCGACGCCGTGTCCTTCTCCTACATTGTCACCCCCGAATGGAGCGGCGCACCATACATGGTGGGGGATGTGAGCAAGAACGACATCCTCGCCAAGTGGAACGACGGCGGGAACGGCACCGGTGAATGGCTGTGCAGCGTGACCCTTCAAGTGAACAATCCACCCGGTCCTGTTGGCAATATTATCGATAACGGAGAGGATGTGACGGTGACCTGGACGGTGACCACCTACACTGTCGAGATAACCGCGATGGCCGACGAATGACCCAAACGACCTGGTGGTGTGCATTTGGGATTGATCGGGTTCGATGAGCATCACATGGGATCGTCGGTATCCAACCCCGAATCAGACGGGCTCTCCATGCTGGCCGCCAAACTCGAAGAGTTGGGTCATGATGTGCAGCGCATCGAAGCAGAGTTACCTGTGGACGATGCCTTCCCGTGGGACGTCCTCGTTCTTCCATTCCCCAAACTGCAGTTCAGCACCGGGGAGATGATCGCACTGCACGACCATCTGCGCGCCGGGCGCGGTCTGCTGCTGCTCACCGAGTGGGGCGACCTCTACTCACACGTGGACCACCTGAACGAGTTGACCGGACCCTACGGCATCCACATCCAGAAGGACAGGGTGACCGACCTCGAGGAGCATGTGAGCCATCAGGTGAAACTGGGGGGAGTCGTGCTCGACGAGCAACCAATGCCGCATTATGTGCGCATCCGCAACTTCTCTGAGCACCCGATTACAGAAGGACTCTCGGAACTAATCTACTTCTCCGGATGCAGCCTCAAGACCAGCGAACCCGCTGTTGCCGTTGCCTCTACGGCGGCGACCTCCTTCGGGGATCTCGATCTGGACATCGAACTCGATGATGATGAGGAGCAGGGAAACCTCACCATCGCCGCCGCCTCAGAAATGGAGGGTAGGATGCTGGTCGTCGGAGACAGCAACATCGCCGCCAACGGATACGTCGAGCAGGGAGACAATCTGGCGTTCATATTGCAGACTATCGAGTGGCTATTGCGCGTGCGCTAGCGCACGCGTGCGCGGGCGAAGGCTCATAGGGAAATGCGAACAGCGCTGACCATGGCGCTTTCGTTCTTCGTAATGGCCGCCGTCGCGTTCGCGATCGTGCTGTTCGCCGGCTCCTGCTTGCGCATCATCCGCCAATGGGAGGGTGCGGTCATGTATCGACTCGGTGTCTGTAAAGGTGTTCTGGGACCTGGAGTCAGGTTGGTCATTCCAGCCATCGACCGGCTGGTGCGCTGGGACCTGCGCATGCTCATCAACGACATTCCCGGACAGTCGGTCGTCACCAAGGACAACATCTCCCTGTCCATCGATGCGATCGTGTTCTACAGGGTGCGCAACCCGATGGACGCTGTCAACAAGGTGACCAACGCCCGTGCATCGGTAGGGATGGCAGCCCAGGGAGCGCTCAGGGACGTGATTGGCTCGGTCCCGCTCGACACGGTGCTGCAGGAACGCGAGGCGGTGGTCGAACGCATCCGCACCAATCTCGACGATGCCACCGACCCGTGGGGCATCGATGTCGCCCATGTCGAGTTGACCGACCTGCAATTGCCCCACGACCTGACGAGGGCGATGGCCAAGGAGGCCGAGGCTGACCGCGAGGCGAAAGCGCGCGTCATCAAGGCGGGCGCAGAGCGAGAGGCAGCGGTGAAACTGGAAGAAGCCCAAGAACTGTTCAGTCGCTTCCCGGCACTGATGGAACTGCGCCGACTGCAGGTGCTCTCAGAAGTCGGAGCGGAGAATAACGCCACGCGCATAATGATGCTACCCGACACGCTGCTCGACCTATCCACAGGCCCCCTCGGCGACCTGCTCAAGGGAGGTGGGTCGTGATGGCGAGCACCGGCTTGATCATCCTCGAGTCTCTCTGCGGACTGCTGTGCGGGACGCTGGTCGCGGCACTGATACTCGGGCTGAAGGCGGCTGGCGGCGTGTTCGGCACCTCCAGCGGAGAGCCAACTGGATATTCTCCACGCGGCACGTGGCCCCGCCGCGGAGTCTTCACAGTTCTCGACCAGTACGAGCGGGCGCCGAAGTTCACCTTCGGAAAGCCCGCGGGGGTCAACTCCGTAGGCATCGCCATCCGCCTCCCATTCATCCAGGAATTTCTGCTCGTCGACATCCGCGACCGGCCGGAGAACATCCCCGGCCAGGTGTGCATCACCCGTGACAACGTGAGCTTACAGGTGGACGGTGTGGTCTACTGGAAGGTCATCGACCCGATGAAAGCGGTGCTGGCGGTCAGCGACCCCTCGAACGTCATCAGGCAGGCGACGATGTCCGCGCTGCGCATCGTCATCGGCGAGTACACGCTCGATGAAACGCTCTCGAAGCGGGAGGTCATATCCAACCGGATGGAGAAGTTGCTCGACCAGTTCAGCCTGCCACTCGGCATTGACATCAGCCGCATCGACATCACCGACGTGGTCATCCCCACCGACATGCAGCGGGCGATGGCGCGCGAGGCTGAGGCGCAGCGTGAGAGAAAAGCGCGCCTGCGCCGCGCCGAAGGTGAGGTGGAGGCGGTGAAGAACCTCGCACACGCGGCGTACATCATGCAGAAGAACCCGGAACTGCTTGAACTGCGGCGACTGCAGACCGTCGGAGAACTGGGCATGGAGCAGCACACGCTCATCACGCTCGTTCTGCCCTACGACTTCAGCAACATCGGCGGTGGTGGACGACACCTGAGCTCATTCACACTTGATGATAACAAAGACTTCCTTGAGATGCTCGTAATTGCTGAGGCAAAGGCATTGGAAGCCGCCGAAGCCGCCGAGGCACTGCAAGTCGAGGCAGAAGCTGCGCCCGACCCTCCAGCCATGCCCGGGAATG
>CALCOR010000314.1 GCA_937897085.1 uncultured euryarchaeote
GAGTACGGATCGCGCACGTAAGATGTCAGCACTCCCTGCACTTTCACCGACTCACGTATGTGCTCGTGGATCTCGGCTATGTCCACACGGTCGGGTTCCCGAACCTCTGCGTAGAAGTTCATCACACTAACAAGCAGGATGCTCAGGAAGAACATCGCCCACAGTTTGCTCATGGCTTCGCTATGTCCAATGGTGGCTTAAACGTCAGGGCGGACCATTCGTGCTCTCAGACGGCGCTCGCTTCATGTGCGAACCTCCTCCTCGGCATGCCCATGGGTGGACGACGGCAGGTCGTTTCCTGTGCCCTTCTCCTGCTATTGGTCACCTCGTTCACCTCCCCCCTTGGTTCACATGTGAATCTCCCAATGAGTGAGTTCTCCTTCAGCACCGAAGATGAGGGGAATACAACACAGGAGAACACGACCGATAACGAGACTGTGCAGTGGAACTGGACTGCGCATGTACCGGTATGGAATGTCGGAGACCAGTGGACCTTCGATGTCGAACTCGATGCCATTGAGATGGTCGAGGAGACCGCCGAACTCGAAGGTGCGGAACTCGATTTCCTCTACGGTACCGGCGTGATGACCGTGCAGGCGATCCAGGAGCAGGAGGTGGACGGGGTGCTGACGCCGGTCTACCAGACCTTCACCAGTGGCAACTTCGTCGGCCAGGGGCGCGACTTTCCCGCACCGGTCATCGGCGATGTCGATGGCACACTCAATGTGGTGTTCGAACTGACTGAATGGTATCGCGTCGGCGATCTGGCGATGACTGGTTACTCCAAGCGATTGGTATTCACCTTCACTCCTCAGATCATCTTTGAAGGCCCTGATATCGAGATCACCGACTTCACTGAGGATTCGGTATTTGATCCGCCTAGGGAGTTCTATGATTTCCCGCTAGCACTCAACGACACCTGGTACGAGGAGATCAACCACTCCAGCAACTACTCGGGCGGAGAAAGCGGATTGATCGAGGTTCCGGATGGGCCTGAGCACAGCAACGAGGAGTGGGACTTCTCGGTGGCGAGGCAGGTCGATTCCGCGTGGCCCGGATGCGAGAACAGCACCGAGGTGTGGATGCACGACGGAGCGGGCGAGGCGGAGGAATGGCGCTGGTGGTGTCCCGCCGTGCGCCAGTACACGCATCGCTGGACAGACGACATCGCGCTCGGCGGAGTCAACGCGACACTCGTCCTGAGCGGATACTCTCCTGCTTCACCAGACGAGGTCATCGAGGTGGCGATACAACCCGACTGGTCGCCATTGAATGCCGAGGTGAACCTGACTATCTGGGTCAATGATTCGGCGGGGCAGCCGGTGGCGAATGCGTCCGGAATCGTCTATCACGGAAGTACGACGCTTGCTTGGACGACCGTTTCCAACGGCACGGCGCGCCTGATGCTGCCCGTTGGCAACGCCATGGACGACACGCCGACAGAATTCGACTGGGGAACGCACGGTGTCGTGGCGATCATGCTGTCCAGCCAGGTCGTCGGCGTGGACACTCTGACTCTCGAAGGGAGCGCCATCGGCGGCCTGCTCAGAATCCAGGCACTTTCGCTGGCGGCCGAAGCGAGCGAGGTCATTACTCGTCTTGTTCAGGATTTCGAGCCTGCGGTACGCTACTGACGACAGCGAAGGCCGCACCGGCGGCGATGATCGCCAGGACGACAAGCCCGACGATGATCGTCGGCAGGAGCCAGTTGGAACTGCTGGTCACCGAATGCGGCTCTGTTTCGTAGTAACTGTACTCTACCAAGGTGGTGGAAAGCAGCAGGGTCTCCCCATCGTACATCTCGGTGCGCGCGAGGAACCCCTCCTCCCTGAAGTGGTCGTGGAAGGTGAGGTTGTCACCCAGATGGTCGCGGCGGATGATGATGGTGTCATGCGACTTCTCGTTGACCACTCCGTAGTGCACTGTGGTCAGGTTGAGCGCACGGTAGGCCACCTGCTGCGTGCTCACTTCGTCCCGCCAACTCTCCGCCCACGGACCTTTGTTCTCCCGTGTGCGCTCGGTCACGTTCGACGTCTCGGTCATCTCCAAATCCCAATAACTCTCCACCTCGACGACATCCGGCCAGTCTCCGACCCGTTCAGTTTGGGTGGTCTTGCGAAGCTCGTGTTCGAGGACATTGTCTTCGCCACCGCCCGAGAAATAGGTCTCTGTGTTGGTTACGGAAGCGAGTTTCTCGTAGCGATGGGTGCCGCGCGCATTCCAGTGGTCGGCAGTATGCACGATGGACATGTTCAGCGTGTCATTGGTGAACGCGGTGGTGTTCTCTACCCAGGTGATGGTGACGTTCACAGAGTGGCTGATCCGTGCTCGGTCGCAGTTGCCCGACCAGCCGAGGATGCTGCAGCCCTCGCTGCCGAGATGACTCACGGTCAACTCCTCCGAGGCGGTCACCTCGACGCTCAGCAGGTCTCCGTCGTCCTCCCAAGTGGCGCGCAGGCGGTTGAGCAGTTCTACTGTGTACCCCTCGTAGACGAACTCGTCACCGCTGTGGTAAATCGGCTCGTCCAGTCGGAATGAGGCAGCGCTGGCTGTGGGCAGCGGAAACAACAGCAGGGCCAGCAGCAGCGCGAGCACTGCTGAACCAGATGGCGTCGAAGGCGTAGCCGTCCCCGTCCGGGAGCGCATGCTCTCATCACAAGAGGCATGATTTTCAGTCTGTCGCCGGGAAGGGTCAGGTTGAAGGCGTGTCTACGGCCACATTGGACCGAGCGAGATGATTGACGGTCGCAGTGACGTATCGCGCCGCATCCGCATGCTGTGGGCGAGCCTAGCGGTGTTCGCTCTCCTGTTCCTGCCCAGTATAGGTGCGGCAGTCACGCCAGAAGTGGCACCACATCCCGTGGACGAGGAAGAGGAGGCGTGGTGGGAGACTACGAGCATGGACCGCGACCGGGACGGCATCTCCGATTCGATTCCGATAGCGATCGCCAGCGAATTGCACGATTGGGTCGACGACGAGGGTCGCATCGGGGTAATCGTCGATTTCGACCATCAACCGAGCGCCGCAGACGAGAAGATGCTCGCCGACCACGTCAATTTCGAAACCGAATGGCGTTGCCCGCTCATCGATGCCCTCGCCGGCCCCGTCGAGGTGAGCAGGCTGGGGACCTTGGCTAACCTGCCGGGAGTCGTCATGGTGGAACTGGACGGCATCCTCACCATCTCCATGGAGGATGTCAATGAGGTTCACGGCGTCACCACAGTCTGGGAGGACACCGGCTACACGGGCGCGGGCTCAGTAGTCGCTATCATCGACACCGGCATCGATGGCAATCACTCCGGCATCGACGACCTCGACGACGACAACAGCACATACGACCCGAAGGTCATCGCCTTCTACGACGCCATCAACAACCCGGGCAAGGTCAACGGCAGCGATGTCGAGCCGTACGACGACCATGGACACGGGAGCCATTGTGCGGGCATCACCACAGGCACGGGTGCACCCACCTTCGAGCACATCGGGGTGGCACCACAGGCGCAGTTAGTGGGAGTGAAGGTGCTCAGCGGGAGCGGATCGGGTTCTTTCGCTCAGGTCATGGGTGGGATGCAGTGGACGGTCGACTACCGGCACGAGTTCAACATCCGGGCGGCGAGCATGAGCCTCGGCGGCCCTGGCCTGTCCGAGTTCACCTCATCCGAGGAGGACAGCGTCAACAGAATGGCCAACGAGATGGTGCGCAACGGCATCTCACTGTTCATCGCCGCGGGCAACTCCGCCGTCTCATTCCAGATTGGCACACCGGGGAGCGCGGAGGATGTCGTCACCGTAGGGGCGCTCGACAAGGACACCGCCATCGCGATCTATTCCAGCCAAGGGCCGACCGAGGAGGGCCGCATCAAGCCGAACATCGCCTTCGTCGGCAGCAGCGTGATGTCGGTCGAGGCAAACACCGGAACCGGCTACACCGCGATGTCCGGCACGAGCATGGCGACCCCCGGGGCGGCGGGCGTGGCGGCGCTGATGTACCAGGCGAATCCGGACCTCTCGCCGTTCGATGTGCGCAACATCATGCAGGAGACAGCGACCTATCGCTTGTGCATCTACATGGCCGCCAACGAACCATGTATAGAGGATGCAATACCCAAGAATCGGCAGAACAACGTCTACGGCCACGGCCAGGTGGAGGCGGTTCCCACGGTGATGGAGGCGGCCAACGAGGTGTATGGCCTGACTCTGGCGATGAACGTATCATTGGTGAGTGAGATTGGAGGAGACAACAAGGTGCACGTCGGCCCGGGTGGAGGCGTCGTCTTCTCACTCCTAGGGGGTCCGATGAAGATCCAGTGGCGCACATGGGACATGCGCGACTACTGGTCCGATCACCCGTATTACGAACCGGGAGAGACCTCTGTCGAGGTGACTCATGAGATGCTGCTCGACCGCCTGCGCTACCTGCCGGGCAACAACCTGACGGGAAACCAGACAATCATGCTGCGCGCCATCAAGGACGACAACGCCTCGACCAACGCTGTGGCTCACCTGCATGTGATGGGGGAAGTACCGATCTCTGTGACAGATGACACGAGTGGGTTTTCCGGCCTGGTGTTCTTCCTTGCGGCGCTGATTGTGCTGTTGCTGATCGGCGTGGTGATCACCGGGCTGATGGTCGCCAACGCGCGGCAGAAACATGGTGGTTGGCAGAAGGCCGGCCTGTGGCCGATGGGTGCGGATGACACTTCGCCGGACGCGGAACTCGAGCAGACATCGGAAAATAAGGAACCAGGCGGTTAGGAAAGGTCTGCTGTTGGTGCGGGGGTGTCGTCCATGCCGAGCACCTCGCTGCTGCTATCGGCGCTGTTCGCTGGCGTCGTCGCCGTGCTGGTCACGCTCGCCATCGAGCGCTGGGGTGGGATTCATGGCGGTGTTCTGGGGACCGTGCCTTCGACATTGGTGCCTGCAGGACTGGGAATCTGGGTGGCCACCGCAGGGGACGCCGAACAGTTCCAACGAGCGATGGGTATCGTCCCTGTCGGGTTGCTGCTCAACGCCGGCTTCCTCTGGTTGTGGCGCATCGTACCAGACATGCTTCCGGACTGGGGATTAGGCACACGGCTGGGCGCCATCACCCTGATCACCCTCTCCGCTTGGTTAGCCTGCGCGGCGGCCGCGATGCTAGGCGTGGATTTCCTGCTCGCGCAAGGCACCTCTTCGCTGCTCATCGGCTGGCTGGCGCTGGCACTGGGAATCGGCATCGGCGTCGCCACCTGCTGGAAGCATGTTCCTGCGCCTCCCGGAGATAATCCGGTGGGGCCGAGTACGTTGGTGGCGAGGGGACTTGCTGCATCACTGGCGATTGGAATCGCAGTCCATCTCGCCGGGTCGGGGGACTCGCTGGCGAGTGGACTGATGAGCATCTTCCCGGCGATATTCACCACCAGCATGGTGGCATTGTGGATTTCACAAGGTGAAGCAGTTCCCACTGGAGCGATCGGTCCGATGATGCTCGGCGCCATGTCCGTCTCGCTGTATGCGCTGCTGATCGCAGTGTTCTATCCGATGTCCTCGAGCACGCTCACCCTCGCGGGCGCGTGTGTCGCGGGGTGGTTGCTGGCGGTGGCTGGCGTGAATCTCCCCACCTGGCTGTGGCTGCGTCGGCGCGCGGAGATTGCGACGGACTGAACGCCGATTCTTCTCGCAGAGGCCTCACGTATGGCGAATGCGGTGGATTGAAGCGAGCGCGCAGGTCCCGGCACACGCTGGAGACACTGAGATGGGTGAGGGGCGCATCATCCGCGACGCGCTTCACGGTGACATCGAGATCAGCGAAGATGTTCGCCGCATCATCGACACGCGCACCTTTCAGCGGCTGCGCTACATCCAACAGCTAGCCACCAGTCACTACGCATTCCCCTCGGCGACCCACACCCGGTTCTCGCATTCGTTGGGTGCGCACCACCTCGCGACTCGGCTGATCGGGCATCTGCGCGAACTGTACCCCGATGCAATCTCTGACGAGGATGCGCGACTGGTCCCGATCGCGGCCCTGCTGCACGACGTCGGGCACCCCCCATTCTCGCACATGTTCGAGACACCCAAGGTATTCGCCACTTTCCGCGGGCACGAGGAATGGGGCCGCCTGTTGATGCAGGACGAGGAGTGTGACCTATCGCGCGTGCTCACGGAATTCCTGGGTGATTCAGTGGATCGCCTGCTCGCCATCATGGATGGCAGCGTAGAGCCACGCTTCCTCTCTGAGATCATCTCCAGCCAACTCGATGTCGACCGGCTCGACTACCTGAAGCGCGACCAGTTCGTGACCGGGGCCGATGTGGGCAGCATCGACCTGGACAGAATCCTGCGCTCACTACGCATTTCAGACGATGGACGTTTGGTCGTGAGGCAGGATAGAGTGGGTGTGGTCGAAGGATACCTCGTCACTCGGTGGCATATGTACCAACTCGTCTACTTCCATAAACTGAATCTGCTGACGCAGGCGTACTACGTGCGCTCACTGGCGCGGGCGCGACACCTGCACGAACATGAGGACCTCCCGCTGTCCTTGCGAATGCGGGACATGCTGTCGAACCGTGAACTCACGCCGTTGCGCTATTCCCAACTGACGGATGCGTTCGTCATCGCCGACGTGTTCGCTTGGGCTGACCTCGCCGACCCGATCCTGTCAGGATACGCCACTCGGCTGGCCAGCCGCGATGGATTCCACAAGCGGGTGCGACTTCCCGAACACACCCCTGAGCAGGCGGAGGAGTTGCTCGACCCCCTGTCCGTACTTGTTTCCGAAGCGGGATTCGATGCGCAACATGACCTCATCCACGCGCGGATGCGCAAGGAAGGATACCTGCCGTATGTGGGTGGGATTCAACTCGACGACGGCAGCGACATTCTCACATCATCGCCGATGATCAAGTCCATCTCTGGCGAATTCAGCAACACGATGTTCTTCGTTCCTGAATCAATCCGTGCCGAAGCGGAACAACTCGCGGCACAACTGATCGAGCAGTGATGTGGGCCCGACCGGATTTGAACCGGTGGTCACCCGGTTATGAGCCGGGCGCTCTAACCAGACTAAGCTACGGGCCCTCCCCTGCTGCTCTCGGACCCCACACATGAAGATTGGGCGGACACAGGCACCTCGCCCACATACGCTGATAAACCACGGATGGGCAGGAAAACATGGTGCAGTCAAGCATTGCAACAGTTCCTCGGCGTGAGCACACATGGGTGTTCACCTTGCTTTCGCTCCTCTTGCTCTTGGGGGCCATCCCGGCTGCACAGGCTCAAC